>NZ_JBHYKG010000056.1:0-34159 GCF_042741245.1 Kitasatospora sp. NPDC058965 | reverse complement strand
ACCGGGGCCGCAACGGCCGCCGCGGGCGCGGCCGGGGCGGCACCGCGCCGGGCCCGGCGCTGCGCGCCACCGGTGCGCGGGCCGTAACCGACCAGCACCGGCTCGCGCCGCTCCGGCTCGGGCTCCTCCTCGGCCGCCGCGGCGACCGGAGCGGGGGCGGCCGGGGTCGCCTCGGCGGGCGCGGCGCCCGCCACCGCGACGGCGATGATCGCGGTGCCCACGTCGACCGTGGTGCCCTCGGGGAAGTGCAGCGCCTGCACCGTCCCGTTGAACGGGATCGGCAGCTCGACCGCCGCCTTGGCGGTCTCCACCTCGCAGACGACCTGGCCGTCCGTGACGGTGTCGCCCACCTGCACGTACCACTTGAGGATCTCGGCCTCGGTCAGGCCCTCGCCCACGTCGGGCATCTTGAACTCACGGAGTGCGGTCATGGATCTCACTCCTCTCAGAACGCCAGCGCGCGGTCGACGGCGTCCAGCACCCGGTCCAGGTCGGGCAGGAACTGCTCCTCGACCCGGGACGGCGGGTACGGCGCGTAGTAGCCGCCGACCCGCAGGATCGGCGCCTCCAGGTGGTAGAAGCACTTCTCGGTCAGGCGGGCGGCCAGCTCGGCGCCCATGCCCATGAAGACCGGCGCCTCGTGCACCACGACGCCGCGGCCGGTGCGCTTGAGCGAGTCCGCCAGGGTGGTGAAGTCCACCGGCGACAGCGAGCGCAGGTCGACCACCTCCAGCCGGTGCCCGTCCTGCTCGGCGGCCTTGGCCGCCTCCAGGCAGACCTTGACCATCGGCCCGTAGGCGAACAGGGTCAGGTCGGTGCCCGGGCGGACCACCTTGGCCGCGTGCAGGTCCAGCCCGGGGGCGGCGGAGATCTCCGCCTTGTCCCAGTACCGGGCCTTCGGCTCCAGGAAGATCACCGGGTCGTCGCACTCCACCGACTGGCGCAGCATCCAGTACGCGTCGTCCGGGTTGGACGGGGTGACCACCCGCAGGCCCGCGGTGTGCGCGAAGTACGCCTCGTGCGACTCGCTGTGGTGCTCCACGGCGCCGATGCCACCCGCGTAGGGGATGCGCACGGTGACCGGCAGCTTGACGTGGCCGAGCGCACGGGCGTGCATCTTGGCCAGCTGGGTGACGATCTGGTCGAAGGCCGGGTAGACGAAGCCGTCGAACTGGATCTCCACGATCGGCCGGTAGCCGCGCAGCGCCAGCCCGATCGCGGTGCCGACGATGCCGGACTCGGCCAGCGGGGTGTCGATCACCCGGTGCTCGCCGAAGTCCTTCTGCAGACCGTCGGTGACGCGGAAGACGCCGCCCAGCTTGCCGACGTCCTCGCCCATGATCAGGGTCTTGGGGTCGGTCTCCAGGCAGCTGCGCAGGCCCTCGTTGATGGCCTTCGACATGGTGAGCTTGGACATGAAGGGCTACTCCCCACCCTCGAAGGACTGCGCGTACGCGACGTACTCGGCCCGCTCCTCGGCCACCAGGGCGTGCGGCTCGGCGTACACGTGGTCGAAGATCAGGGTCGGGTCCGGGTCCGGCATCGAGCGCACGCCCTCGCGCACCCGCAGGCCCAGCGCCTCGCTCTCGGCCTCGATCCCGGCGAAGAAGGCCTCGTCGGCCAGGCCCTCGCGCTCCAGGTGCGCCTTGAGCCGCAGGATCGGGTCCTTGGCCTTCCAGGCCTCGGTCTCCTCGTTGGAGCGGTAGCGGGTCGGGTCGTCGGAGGTGGTGTGCGCGCCCATCCGGTAGGTGAACGCCTCGATCAGCACCGGACCGGAGCCGCTGCGCGCGCGGTCCAGCGCCCAGCGGGTGACCGCCAGGCAGGCCAGCACGTCGTTGCCGTCCACCCGCACGCCCGGGAAGCCGAAGCCGGCCGCGCGACGGTACAGCGGGATCTTGGTCTGGTTGATGGTGGGCTCGGAGATCGCCCACTGGTTGTTCTGGCAGAAGAAGACCACCGGCGAGTTGTAGACCGAGGCGAAGGTGAACGCCTCGTTCACGTCGCCCTGGCTGGACGCGCCGTCACCGAAGTACGCGATCACCGCGTCCTCGGTGCCGTCCTTGGTGATGCCCATCGCGTAGCCGGTCGCGTGCAGCGTCTGCGAACCGATCACGATGGTGTAGAGGTGGAAGTTCTTCTCGTTCGGGTCCCAGCCGCCGTGGTTCACGCCGCGGAACATGCCGAGCAGGTTGAGCGGGTCCACCCCGCGGCACCAGGCGACGCCGTGCTCGCGGTAGGTGGGGAAGGCGTAGTCCTTCTCCCGCAGCGCGCGACCGCTGCCGACCTGCGCCGCCTCCTGGCCGAGCAGCGAGGCCCACAGGCCCAGCTCGCCCTGGCGCTGCAGCGCGGTGGCCTCGGCGTCGAAGCGGCGCACCAGGACCAGGTCCCGGTACAGCGAGCGCAGCTCGTCGGGGGTCACGGTCAGCGGGTAGTCCGGGTGCTCGACCCGCTCGCCCTCCGGGGTGAGCAACTGGACGAGCTCGACGGGGGCGTCCTGCCCCGTGCCGGAGCTGGCGGGGACGCCGGGGGCGGCCTTCTTGCGCGCCCTCGACGTGCTTTTGACGGTCACGTTCACTCCTCGGTCTGTCCGGCCGCCCGGGGTCGCCGGTGACCGGTCCGGTCACCTCCTCGCACGGCGCGCGGGGTGTGCACGCCTACTACGCGGCAGGTGGTGATCCTCTTCCGACGGCGTCCCACGAGAACGTTACCCAGCGGGCGCGGTCGGCGCGCCTGCGCTAGGACGTCCTAGTTGTTCCGGGCCTGGGTGGGGGCCGGGCCGGGCTCGTGGCGGGAGACCGACATGGGTGTGCCGTCAGGACACCAGCGCACGCTATCCGTACGGCGCCCTTCGCGTAAGGGGTTGACCGGGCAAATTTGCTGTGCTGCGTGGTGTGCGCCGGGGCCCGCGGGTCGCTCGTGTGCGAGCATGTGCCGGTGACTGGAAACGGACAAATCAGGGTTTTCCTCCTCGATGATCACGAGGTGGTCCGCCGGGGTGTCCACGAACTGCTCGCCGACGAGCCGGACATCGAGGTGGTCGGCGAGGCCGGCACCGCCGCCGAGGCGCTGAGCCGGATCCCGGCCGTCTCCCCCGACGTGGCCGTGCTCGACGTGCGGCTGCCGGACGGCAACGGGGTCGAGGTCTGCCGCGAGATCCGGTCCCAGCTGCCCGGGGTCCGCTGCCTGATGCTCACCTCCTTCTCCGACGACGAGGCGCTGTTCGACTCGATCATGGCCGGGGCCGCCGGCTACGTGCTCAAGGCGATCCGCGGCACCGACCTGCTCTCCGCCGTGCGCGACGTGGCGGCCGGCAAGTCGCTGCTCGACCCGGTGGCCACCAGCCGGGTGCTGGAGCGGCTGCGGCAGGGCGGCGAGAAGGAGGACGAGCGGCTGGCCCAGCTGACCAAGCAGGAGCGGCGGATCCTGGAGCTCATCGGCGAGGGGATGACCAACCGGCAGATCGGCAACGAGCTCCACCTGGCCGAGAAGACGGTGAAGAACTACGTCTCCAGCCTGCTGGCCAAGATGGGCATGGAGCGGCGCACCCAGGCGGCCGCCTTCGTGGCCCGGCTGGACCGCGGCACCGGAGCCTGACTCCCCCACCAGGCAGGACAGTTCGCGCAGGTCAGACGGTCAGGGCCGGCGGCGCCGCGTTCAGTACCGGACAAATTCCGCCATCCCGCCCAAGATCGTCGGGCATCGCTACGATGACCGAGCGTGACAGAGCGTCAGATTCTGGCCGGCCGGCCGGGTGCACCGCCACTGCCCGTCGACCCCGCCGCCCCGGACGGACCGGACGCCGGCGCCCCACCGGTCGGCACCCTCAGCCCGCCGGTGGCGGTGGAGACCGTCGCCCAACTGCTGCGCGGCTACCGGACCGGCCGGCTGCTGGAGGTCGTGCCGGTGGCCGAGGGCCTGCTCAACCGCGGCTACCGGGTCACCACCAGCTGCGGCCGGTACTTCCTCAAGTGCTACGTGGAGCCGGCCACCGCCGCCCCCGCCGCGATCGCCGCCCAGCACCGGGCCACCGACCTGCTGGCCGCGCTGGGCCTGCCGGTGCCGCCACCACTGGCCGACCGGACCGGACGCACCGTCACCCGGCGGGACGGCCGACGGTTCGCGCTCTACCCCTGGGTGCCCGGCGAGCACCGCACCGGTGCCGAGCTGGACCTGACGCAGTGCTCCGAGCTGGGTGCGCTGCTCGGCCGGTTGCACAGCGCGCTGGCCCAGGTCTGCGCCCCGGTGGTGCAACCCCTCGCGGTGCCCACCGCCGATCCGGCCGGCACCGCCGCGCTGATCGGCGAGCTGCGCCGGCTGGCCGCCCGGCACCGCCCGTACGGCGCCTTCGACCGGCTCGCCGAGCGGCGACTGGCCGAGCGGCTCGACCTGCTGGCCGCGCACCGGCACCGGCGACCCGCCGACACCGCGGTGGGGCGCTCCGGCTGGGTGCACGGCGACTTCCACGGCCTCAACCTGCTCTACCAGGGCGAGCGGGTGGCCGCGGTGCTGGACTGGGACCGGCTGCGGGTGCGGCCGCGGGCCGAGGAGGCGGTGCGGGCGGCCACCCTGGTGTTCCACCACCCGGTCGGCGGCGAGCTGGACCTGGCCCGGGTGCGCCGCTACGCCCGCGGCTACCGGCAGGCGGCCGGGGCCGGCCCGGCCGAGCTGCGGTTGGCGGTGCACCGGGTCTGGTGGGAGCGGCTGAACGACTTCTGGATGCTGCGCTGGCGCTACCAGCGCAACGACCCGCGCGCGGACCCGCTCTTCCCGGCGGCCGCCGCGCAGACGGTCTGGTGGTGCCAGGAGTACGAGCAGGTCCTCGACGCGTTCGTGAACTGATCCCCTGTCAGGGCGTCGGAAGAACGATCTTGGTCGAGCTGCTGGACGGCAAGGGGTTCGGACTCTTCTCCGTCGGCGAGGCCGACGAGCTGGCCGTGGAGCTCGCCGAGGCCGAGGAGCTGGCGCTGGCCGACCCGCTGGCCGAGGCGCTCGGCGAGCTGGAGCGGCTGGCGTGCCCGGTCGGGGAGCCGGTCGGGAAGCTGTCGGTCGGCTGGTAGCTCGGGGTCCGGGTGCGGCTGGGCGTGTAACTGGGCGTGGGCGCGCTGGTCGGCGCGCTGGTCTGGTCGGTCGGCGACTGGCTCGCCTCGGCCGGGGCGCTCGGCGCGGTCGGCGCGTGCGAGCCGGCCGAGCTGTTGTTGGCGGCCACCGCGATGCCGACGCCGGCCGCGGCCAGGATCAGCAGGCCGGCCACCCAGGCCAGGGCCCGGCGCTTGCCCGAGCCCGGCGGGCGGTCGTCGTAGCCGTCGTCCCCGCCCTCGTAGCCGCCGCCACCGCCGTAACCGCCACCGCCGCCGGCCGGCGGGTAGGACTGCGGGGTGCTGCCGCCGTACGGCATCACGGTGGTCCGCTCGGACGCGGGCAGGCCGCCGAGCACCGCGGTGACCGCGGTGCCCTCGGGCGGCGTCCCCGCCCCGCCGCCGGGGTGGCCGACCCCGCCGGCGCCGTGCATCTCGCGCAGCGCGTGCTGCACGTGGGCCCGGAACTCGTCCGCGCTCTGGAACCGCGCGTCCGGGTTCTTCGCCAGCGCCCGCAGCACCAGCGCGTCCAGCTGCCAGGGCACCCGGGAGTGCGCCTCGGACGGCGGCACCGGCGGGTCCTGGACGTGCTGGTAGACCACCGACAGCGGCGTGTCGCCGGTGAACGGCGGTCGCAGCACCAGCAGTTCGTAGAGCATGCAGCCGGCCGCGTACAGGTCGGAGCGGTGGTCGACCGGCTTGCCCAGCGCCTGCTCCGGCGAGAGGTACTGCGGGGTGCCCATCACCATGCCGGTCTGGGTCATGGTGGAGGCGTCGCCGGAGAGCGCGCGGGCGATGCCGAAGTCCATCACCTTGACCGCGCCGGTGGTCGTGATGATCACGTTGGCCGGCTTGATGTCGCGGTGCACGATGCCGTGCCGGTGGCTGTAGTCCAGCGCCTCCAGCACCCCGGCGATGATGATCAGCGCCTGGTCGACCGGCGGGGCCTCCTCGGCCACCAGCAGCTCGCGGACGGTCCGCCCCTCGACCAGCTCCATCACGATGTACGGGGTGGACTCCCCGTTCACCAGCTCCTCGCCGGTGTCGTAGACCGCGACGATCGAGTGGTGGTTGAGCGAGGCGACCGAATGCGCCTCCCGGGTGAACCGCTGCCGCGAGACGTCGTCCTGGGCCAGCTCGGAGCGGAGCAGCTTGACCGCGACCGTCCGGCCGAGCCGGATGTCCTGGGCGGCGAAGACCTCGGCCATGCCGCCGCGACCGAGCCGGTGGGTGATCCGGTACCGGCCCTCGCCCAGCGTGCCCAGCGCGGCCGCCGTGCCCCGGCCCGGGGTGGCCGGGCCGCCGTACGGGGCTCCCGGTCCCTGGCCGTGCGGCCGGGCCGCGGTGGTCTCCTCGGCCTCGGGGGCGGGGGGCTGCGGGATCTCGGCGGTGACGGCCTCGCCCTGGGCGTCGGGTCCGATGTCCGAGGAGGGGGCCCGCCCCTCCTCGCCGTCACCCGGCTGCTGCGTCTGTGCCATTACTCCTCGCCCCGGGCCGCGCGCTCTCGCGGTCGCCCTTTCGATTCGCTTCCCAGCACGCTACCGCCTGGGGCGCCGGACCCCCGAATGCGTCAGTTCGGCGCGGGGCCCGAGTGGAGCTGGGCCACCACCGCCTGCAGCGCGGGCAGGCTGGTGGAACTGGTGGTCCGGGTGGCCACGATGGCGATGATGATGATGATCAGCACGATCAGGCCGATGATCACGCCGACCACCACCAGCGCGGTGGAGCAGCCGTTGTTGTTCGCCTTGACCGGGGCGTACGGCGCCGGCTGCGGAGCCTGCATCGGCATCGGCGCCGGCGTGTGCGCCTGCTGCGGGAAGGCCGGCGGGGTCTGGTACGGCTGCGGGGGCGGCGTCTGGAACGGCTGCGGCGCGGGCGTCGCGTAGGGCTGCGGCGCCGGGGTCCGGTACGGCTGCTGGAACGCCGGCTGGGGCGGCGGGGTCTGCGGGCCGTACGGCGGCGCCTGCGGCGGCTGGTACGGCTGCTGCACCTGCGGCGTCGGGGTGCGGATGTCGCCGTTCACCGGCGGGAAGTTCGCCAGCGAGGAGGAGTGGTTGGCCCGCGGCCCCTCGCTGATCACCAGCGGCGAGGCGACCAGCGGCGCGGCCCCGCCCTTCTCGCCGGCCGCGACCCGCTCGACCTCCTCGCGCATCGTCTCGGCGGTCGGGAACCGGTGCGCCGGGTCCTTGCGCAGCGACCGCGCCACCAGCGCGTCGACCGCCGGGCTCACCGCGCGGTTCATCGTGGAAGGGGCCGGCGGCTCCTCCTGCACGTGCTTGTACGCGATCGAGAACGGCGAGTCCCCGTCGAACGGCAGCTGGCCGGTGAGCAGTTCGAAGAGCATGCAGCCGACCGAGTAGAGGTCGGAGCGGGCGTCCACGCTCTTGCCCAGCGCCTGCTCGGGCGAGAGGTACTGCGGGGTGCCGACCACCATGCCGGTCTGGGTCATCGAGGAGACGCCCGACTGCATCGCCCGGGCGATGCCGAAGTCCATCACCTTCACGACGCCCTTGGTGTTCACCATGACGTTGCCCGGCTTGATGTCGCGGTGCACCAGGCCCTGGTCGTGCGAGACGTCCAGCGCGGCCAGCACCGCGGCGGTGATCTTCAGCGCCTGCTCGGTGGGCATCGCACCGTGCTCGGCGATCGCCTGGTTGAGCACGTCGCGCAGCGAGTGGCCCTCGACGTACTCCATGACGATGTACGGGACGGTCCCCCCGTCCGGGGTGACCTCCTCGCCGCTGTCGAAGACCGTGACGATGTTGGTGTGCTGCAGCCGGGCCACCGCCTGCGCCTCGCGGCGGAACCGCTCGCGGAAGGAGGCCTCGCGCCCCAGCTCGGTGTGCAGCGTCTTGATCGCCACCGGGCGGCCGAGCACCGTGTCGTGGGCCAGGTGGACGGAGGCCATCCCGCCCTGGCCCAGCAGGTGCTGCAGCACGTAGCGGCCGTTGCCCAGCGAGTGGAGCTGCGACTGCGGCTGGTCCACTCCGGTGCCGTCCTCGCTCATGGTCTCTGCTTCCCCCTCGGCCGGGGCCGGCCGGCCGCGCGACATGGTGGTGTGATCGGTTAACCGGCGCCAGGGTATCGGCACCGCGCCCCGGCGGAGCCCGCAGGGGCGCGGTGCTGACCGCAGCTCAGGCCGCCGCCTACAGGTACGGGCCCGAACGGATGCCGCGGCCCTCGCCCGGGTCGTCCAGGTCCGCCTCGCCCAGCGAGCCGGGCGGCAGGGCGCGCCGCATCTGCTCCAACTGCGCCCGGGCAGCCATCTGCTGGGCGAACAGCGCGGTCTGGATGCCGTGGAACAGGCCCTCCAGCCAGCCCACCAACTGGGCCTGGGCGATCCGCAGTTCCGCCTCGGTCGGGATCGAGTCCTCGGTGAACGGCAGCGACAGCCGCTCCAACTCCTCGACCAGCTCGGGGGCCAGCCCGAGCTCCAGCTCCTTGATCGAACTGGCGTGGATGTCCTTCAGCCGGGCCCGGCTGGCCTCGTCGAGCGGGGCCATCCGGACCTCTTCGAGCAATTGCTTGATCATGCTGCCGATCCGCATCACCTTGGCCGGCTGCTCGACCATCTCCGTCACCGGAAGCTCCCGGTGTTCCCCCTCCTCGTTCTCACGGGCGAAAGCGCGCCCGCCCCCGGCGGTACCCACCGCCGTGCCGTCCTGGCCGACGATCAGCACCTGCGGGCTCTCCCCAGCCCCGTCCGATCGCCCGGCTTGCTGGTACGGCTCGTGCTCGGGCCGTTCATTCAGCGGCTTCGTCATAACACCTTCATATGCTTCGACGCTCGAAGGGGTCAACCGACGGGCCGCCCCGCGGTCAGCGGCGGCGCAGCCGCAGGCCCACCAGGCCCAGCCCCAGACCGATCAGCAGCAGGCCGGTACCCAGCGGCAGCACCAGGGTGGACCAGCGCAGCTGCACCACGGCGGCCGGGGGCAGCAGCACGGCGGCGGCCTGCACCGGGGCGGCCGGCTCGACGGTCGGAGTGTCCGCAGCGGTGGGCCGATCGGGTTCCACCGCGTCCGCGGCCGAACCGGTGCCCGGGTCCTGGTCGTCGCCCTGGGCCTGGTCCTGGGCCGGGTCCTGATCGGCGGCCGGGTCGCCGGCCAGCGGCACGGCCTCGGGGAGCTCGCTGCTCGGCGGGTCGGCCGGGGGCGGGACGGCCGGGACGGCGCGGGACGGGGCGGACGGACCGGGGTGGGACGGACCGGGGTGGGACGGGGACGCGGCAGGGGTGCCGGGCGCGGCACTGGGGTGGGCCGCCGGGGTGCCGGCCGCGGCAGCGGACGGGGCGGTCGTGGTGCGGCTCGCGGAGCCGCTCGGGGTGCCGGTGGCTATCGAGCCGCTGGGCGCGGGGGTGGGGGCGGCGGTCCGGGTCGGGCCCGCGGTCGCCGGGGGGCTCACCGGGTTGCTCGCCGCGGCGCCGGCCGGGCTGCCCGGGTCGCTCGGCGACCCGGTGGCCGGGTCCGCGGAGGGCTGCGGCATCGGGCGCAGGGCGGGGCGGTCGGCGGTGCCGTCGGCCGTGCGGTCGGCGGTGGCCCGCGGGCCGGCCGAGGGGTCGGCGGCGGCCTGGGCGGTGGCCGGCAGCAGCAGGGCGAGCAGGGCCGGGGCGGTCACGGCGGCGGCCGCGAACCGGTGCGAGCGGCGGGACTTCGAGAGCGGGGGCAGCGCGGGCATGACCACGGACGACGTCCTTCCGACGGCCGGCACCCGTGCGGGCAGCGGCGGCGGGACAGCTCCGATCCAGCGTCACACAGCCGGACAATCCGGGCATGTCGTACCCCACCCTTCCCCACCCAGTGCAATGGCACTAGCCTGGGGCAGCACGCGTACCAAACGCTTGTTACGTACTGCTGTCCCCTTCCTTCCCGCTCACCGCCGCGCCTGGAGGCCGTCGTGTTCGCCGTCCCGCTCTCCGACACCCTGCCCGCCGAGCTGCGCCCGCTGGAGCCCTGGCACGCCGAGGAGTTCCTGGCCCACATGGACCGGGCCCGGGAGAACCTGAACCGGTTCATCGGCTTCGCGGACCTGACCACCGACCTGGACTCCGCCCGGGCCACCCTGCAGCGCTACGCCGACCGGGCCGCCGCCGACACCGCCCGGATCTACGGGATCTGGCTGGACGGCACCCTGGTCGGCGGCGTGATGTTCCCGCACTTCGAGGCCAAGCAGGGCTGGGCCGAGATCGGCGTCTGGGCGGAGCCGGCCGGCGAGGGCCTCGGCCTGGTCTCCGCCGGGGTCCGCGAGCTGATCGAGTACGCCCTGGTCGAGCGCGGGCTGCAGCGCGTGGAGTGGCTGAGCAGCACCCGCAACGCGCGCAGCCGGGCGGTGGCGCAGCGGGCCGGCATGACCCTGGAGGGGGTCAAGCGCTCCTACTACCCGCACGGCGGGATCCGGCACGACAAGGAGATCTGGGCGCTGCTGGCCGAGGAGTGGCAGGACAGCGAGCCGCGCGCGACCCTGCTGCGCTCGCGCGCGGCCCGCTGACCGCCGGACCGCGGCCGTCGGTGCCGCTGCCCTCCGCCGAGGACAGCGGCACCGGCACCGGCACCGGCACCCGGAAGCTCAGACCTGCAGCACGATCTTGCCGACCTGCTCCCCCGCCTCCAGCGCGCGGTGCGCCTCGCCCGCCTCGGCGAGCGGGAGGACCCGGTCGATCACCGGCTTGACCACGCCCGACTCCACCAGCGGCCAGACGTGCTCGCGCACCGCCGCGACGATCGCCGCCTTCTCGGCGAGCGGGCGCGGGCGCAGCGAGGTGGCCACCACGGCGCCGCGCTTGGCCAGCAGCTTGCCCAGGTCCAACTCGCCGCTGCGCCCGCCCTGCAGGCCGATGATCACCAACCGGCCCGCCACCGCCAGCGCGTCCACGTTCCGCGCCAGGTACTTGCCGCCCATGATGTCCAGGACCACGTCGGCCCCGTGCCCGCCGGTCGCCTCCGCCACCGCCTGCACGAAGTCCTGCTCGCGGTAGTTGACCAGCACGTCGGCGCCCAGCTCCTTGCACCGGGCCAGCTTCTTCTCGCTGCCCGCGGTCACCACCACCTTGGCGCCGACCGCCTTGGCCAACTGGGTGGCCATGGTCCCGATCCCGCTGGCCCCGCCGTGCAGCAGGACCGTCTCCCCCGGGTGCAGGTGGGCCACCATGAAGACGTTCGACCAGACCGTGGCGGCCACCTCGGGCAGCGCGGCCGCGGCCACCAGGCCCAGTCCGCGCGGGATCGGCAGCAGTTGGCCGACCGGCACCGCGACCAGTTCCGCGTAGCCGCCGCCCGCCAGCAGGGCGCAGACCTCGTCGCCGACCGCCCAGCCCGACACCCCCGGGCCCAGCGCCGCGATCCGGCCCGCGCACTCCAGCCCGAGGTACTCGGGCGCCCCGGGCGGCGGCGGGTAGTGACCCTGACGCTGCAACAGGTCGGCGCGGTTGACGGCGGTGGCGGCCACCTCGACCAGCACCTCGCCCTCACCGGGCACCGGATCGTCGACCTTGGCCCAGGTCAGGACCTCGGGTCCGCCCGGCTGGGGAATCGTGATTGCGTGCATGGCTCGAAGCTACCGGCAGGTGGCGCCGAACGGGCCCGTCCCGCCGCCGTGCCGCCCGTCGGCCGAGCCGCGGCGGCACCGCTCGCCGCGCACCGGACCGGCCGGGCGGGGCAGCTGAACAGCCGTCGACCGGTCGGTGTACTCCCGTGCAAGAAGAGCGAGTTGGCGATTGTCAGGTGCGCCGCAAGGGAACGGTGGGCAGCACCGGCCGGCCACGGGGGGCACCGTCTGACACTGCGTCAGATATGGCAGGATGCCGGTACCGATCCTCCGACCGGAAGAGCCGCCGTGCGCGACGAGACCATCAGCGAATTCCTGGACCGCCTGGCCGACCGGGTGCCCGCCCCGGGCGGCGGCGCCTCGGCCGCCCTGCACGCCGCCCAGGCGGCGGCCCTGCTGGCGATGGTGGCCCGCTACAGCACCGGGGAGAAGTACGCCGCCCACCAGCAGGTGGTGGAGCGGATCATCCGGGAGAGCGACGCGCTGCGCGGGCGGGCCCTGACCCTGGCCGAGCAGGACGCGGCCGCCTTCGGTGCGGTCGCCGAGGCCTACCGGCTGCCCAAGGAGGACGAGGAGCAGCGCGCCGACCGGTCGGCCGCGATCGCCCGGGCCCTGGTCGGCGCGGCCCGCCCGCCGGCCGAGGTGATCACCGCCGCGCTGGACGCGGTCGAGCTGGCCGAGACGCTGCTGCCGATCGGCAACCCGACCGTGGTCACCGACGTCGCGGCCGCCGCCGAGGCCGCCCGCGCCGCGGCCACCACCGCCCGGGTCAACGTCGAGGTCAACCTGACCGGGATCCGCGACGAGCGCAGCCGCGCGGCGCTGCTGGCCGACACCGCCCGGGTGGACGAGATCGCCGCCCGCGCCGAGCAGATCACCGCCGCCGTCCGGGCGGAGCTGGTCAAGTGACCGCCGTGCTGCTCGGCGGCCGGGAGCTGGCCGCCGCGATCCGGACCGAGGCGGGCAACCGGGCCGCCGAGCTGACCGCCGCCGGGTGCACCCCGCAGCTGGCCGTGGTCACCGCCACCGCCGACGAGTCCAGTGCCTGGTACGTGCGCTCGATCGCCAACGCGGCCGAGAAGACCGGGCTGCGCTGCGAGGTGCACGACCTGGGCCCGGAGGCCGAACCGGCCGCGGTGCGCGAGCGGCTGGAGCAGCTCAGCGCCGACCACACGGTGCACGGGTTGATGCTGCAGACCCCGCTGCCGCCCGGCGCCACCCTGGAGGAGCTGGCCTCGGCGATCGCCTTCGAGAAGGACGTGGACGGCGCCAACCCGCTCTCGCTGGGCCGGTTGGCCGCCGGCATGCCGGCCTTCGCGCCGGCCACCGCGGAGGCCGTGGTGGCGCTGCTGGACTTCCACAAGGTGCCGCTGAGCGGGCGCCGGGCCGTGGTGGTGGGCCGCTCCACGGTGGTCGGCAAGCCGGTCGCCCACCTGCTGCTGGACCGGGACGCCACGGTGACGGTCTGCCACTCGCGGACCGCCGACCTGGCCGCGGTGACCCGCACCGGCGAGGTGCTGATCGCCGCGGTCGGCCGGGCCGGGCTGATCACCGCCGCGCACCTGACCCCCGGCGCGGTGGTGGTGGACGTGGGCACCAACCCGACCCCGGACGGCGGCCTCACCGGCGACGTGGCCGCGGACGCCGCCGCGGTGGCCGGTGCGCTCACCCCGGTCCCGGGCGGGGTCGGCCCGGTCACCACCGCGCTGCTGCTGCGCCACACCGTGCTGGCCGCGGACCGGGCCGGTTAGCGGCCTGACGCGGCGCTAGGAGCCGGCCGGGCCCGCCGGATGGTGATCAGCCGGTCCGCCGGGTGCAGTGCGGCGGCCTGCGGGTCGTAGTAGTCGAGGAGCCGGCCGTCCCGGACCACCGCCACCACCAGGTCGGCGCAGTCCCGGGGCGAGCGGCCGACCTCGGCGTCGGTCACCGTGCGCTCCGCCACGTCCAGCCCCCGGCCCTGGGTGAGCAGCGCCTCCATCACCGCGCCGATGTCCGGGCTGAGCATCGACATGCCCAGCAGCCGGCCGGCCGAGCTGGAACTGGTCACCACCACGTCGGCCCCGCTCTGCCGCAGCAGCGGCGCGTTCTCGTCCTCGCGCACGGCGGCCACCACGGTGGCCCGCTGGTTGAGCTGGCGCACCGTCAGGGTCACCAGCACCGCGGTGTCGTCCCGCTCGGGGGCCACCACCACCCGGGTGGCCCTGGGAAGTTCGGCCCGCAGCAGGGTGTCGGTGCGGGTGGCGTCGCCGACCACGCCGGCCAGCCCGTCCAGCGCCGCCTGCTCCACCACCCGGCGCTGGGGGTCGACCACCACGATCGACTCCTTGGCCAGCCCGTGCCCGAGCAGGGTCTGCACCGCGCTGCGCCCCTTGGTGCCGTAGCCGACGATCACCGCGTGCTGCTGCACCGAAGTCCTCCACCGTCTGACCCGCCACTGCTGCCGGGTCCGCTCGGCCAGCACCTCCAGGGTGGTGCCGACCAGGATGATCAGGAAGAGCACGCGCAGCGGGGTGATCACCAGGATGTTGGTCAGCCGGGCCCCCGCACTGACCGGGGTGATGTCGCCGTAGCCGGTGGTCGAGAGGGTGACGGTGGCGTAGTACGCCGCGTCCAGCAGCGAGACCCGGTCGTCGGCGCTGTCGTGGTAGCCGTCCGCGTCCAGCCACACGATCAGCGTGGTCACCACCAGCACCGCCAGCGCCAGCGCGATCCGCCAGCCCACCTGGCGCAACGGCGGACCGCTGCCGCGGACCGGCAGCAGCACCCCGGGGTCGGCCTCGACTCTGCGCACCGTCCCAGCATGCGGCCTGCCGGCGGAGCGGCGCGGGAACCGCGGCCGGGGTGTCTCAGCGCGGCACGTCGAGCAGTTCGACCAGGTCACCCGCGGCCGTGCCGCCCGGCGGGACCACCGCCAACGCGTCCGCCAGGGCCAGCCCGCGCAGCATCGCCGGGCCGTCGAAGGCCAGCGGCCGCGGGCCCGCCCCGGTCAGCCGGACCGGCAGCAGCCGGGTGTCGGCCGGGTGCCCGGGCAGCGGCTCGCCGCCGCGCACCGACCGGGTGTGCGGCCCGGTCCGCCCGAGCAGCGCGGCCAGCAGCGGCAGGGCCAGGGTGACCGCGCCGGCCACCGCGGCCAGCGGGTTGCCGGGCAGCCCGACCAGGTGGCGGACCGGACCGCCGGAGCGGACCGGCGGCAGCTCCGCCAGCAGCATCGGGTGCCCGGGGCGCACCCGGACCCCGTCCACCAGCAGTCGGCCGCCGGCCTCGGCCAGGGCGCCGTGCAGGAAGTCGACCGGACCGGCGGCGGTGGCCCCGGTGCTGACCACCACCTCGGCGGGCGAGTGCCGGATCGCGTCGCGCAGCAGCGCGAAGTCGTCCCGCACCGCGCGCCGCGCCAGCAGCTCGGCGCCCCGGGCCCGCAGCCAGGGTTCCAGCATCGGGCCGAGCGCGTCGCGCACCAGGCCGGGGGTCGGCAGGCCCGCCGCGAGCAGTTCGTCGCCGAGCACCAGCAGCTCCACCGTGGGCGCCCGACGGACCGTCAGCCGGTCGTAGCCGCAGGCCGCGGCCAGGCCCAGCACGGCCGGGGTGACCTCGGTGCCGGTCGGCAGCAGCTCCTCGCCGCGCCGGCACTCCTGACCGCGCGGGCGCACGTCCTGGCCGGGCACCGGATCGGCGGCGGCCCCGGGGCGCAGCACCCCCCGCTCCGGCTCGCCGTGCTCGCGGCGCAGCACCGCGGTGGCACCGGGCGGCAGCTGCGCGCCGGTGGCGATCTCGGTGGCCCAGCCGTCGAGCAGCGGGGGCGGGGTACGGCCGGCCAGCACCCGGCCGGCCAGCCGCCACGGGCCGGGGCCGGCCACCGCCCAGCCGTCCATCGCCGAGGTGTCGAAGGCGGGCAGGTCGGTGAGCGCGGTGAGGGGCTCGGCCAGCGTGCCGCCGAGCGCGGCGGCGAGCCCCGGCCGCTCGGTGGCGGCGGCGCGCTGCCGCTCCCCGGCCAGTCGGGCGAGCTCGCGGGCCCGCGGCCAGCTGGTGGTGCTCACCGGGCGGCCCACCGCGGGTGCGGGGGCACTCATGCCTCGGGTCCGTCGGTCGGCGCGGCCGCCGCCCAGCGCTCGGCCAGCGCGGTGATCCGCGCGGACGCGGCGGCCACCTCCGCCGCCCCGCCGCCGCGCGCGGCGGCCGCGTAGCCGACCAGGAAGGCGGTCAGCGGGGCGGCCGGGCGGGCCACCCCGTGCGCCACCACCCGGGCCAGGTCGAGCAGCTCCTTGCTGTCGACCGCGAGGTCGATCCCCAGCTCGGCGGCGGCCTCGGTCATCCAGTCGTCCAGCGTGCGTCCCATGACGGACCATGCTGCCCGATCCCGGGCACCGCGCGGTGTTGGCGGTGCTTCGTTTTGCTCACCGGCGCCCGAGCGGACCGGTGAGGAGTCGGAAACACCGGACTCCCCGGACGCACCGGACTCCCCCGGTTCCCCGGCCCGGCGGCGGGCGGCGGCCAGGTCGGCCCAGGTGTCGCAGTCCTCGGCGGTGCGGCCCGGATCGGGCAGCCGGACCGTGCGCAGCCCGCCCACCAGCCGGCGCAGCGGCTGCCCGGCCGGGTCGCCGAGCACGGCCAGCGCGGCGCCGAGCGCGTCCCGCCGGTAGGCGCCGGCCAGCGGCTGGGTGCGCCCCGCACCGTCCACCAGGACCGCCGCCTGCACCTCGCCGGTCACCGCGGCGGCCAGCCGGTCCAGGACGGCCCGGTCCAGGAAGGGCAGGTCGGCGGCGAGCAGCAGCACCACCGGGGCGGCCGGCCCCTCGACGGCCAGGCCGGCCGCCACCGCCGCCACCGGACCGCCGCCGGGCGGCTGCTCCCGGGTCCAGCGCACCGCACCGCCCGGCTCCGCACCGGCCCTCTCCGAACCGCCCGCTGCCGCCCCGCCGGGGCCGACCACGACGGTCCGCCGGGCCCCCGCGCAGGCGGCCAGCACCCGGTCCAGCAGGGTCCGCCCGCCCACCGTGAGCCGGGGCTTGTCCGCCCCGCCGAGCCGGCGGGCGGCGCCGCCGGCCAGCACCAGCGCGTCGTAACGAGGGGTCATGCGCCCAGTATCGGGCAGTTGCTAGGACCGCCCGCCCCGCGCCGTGTTGGCCGCCGCGCCGGAGCTCAGGAAGGTGGGCAGGGTCAGCTCGCCGTACAGCTGCCCCATCGCCGCGACCAACGCGTCCGGGTCGTCCGGGTGCTCGGCCAGCAGCCGGTCGAAGTCGCGCAGGTACTCGCCGGTGAAGCTGAGCACCCGGGCCGCGTCGTCGCCCCGGTCCGGGGCCCGGTGGCCGGCGATCACCCGGTCCACCCCGAGGTCGGCGATCCGGCCCAGGTTGCGCAGCCAGGCCGCGCGGTCCCCGGGGGTCGTCTCGGCGGTCCACACGTGGGTGCCGTTGTAGGCGAAGTCGCCGGCCACCACGGTGCGGCAGCTGGGCACGTGCACCACGGTGGAGTCGGGGCAGTCGGCCTGCCCCAGGGTGAGCACCCGGATCAGCTGGCGGTCGATCATCAGCGGCTGCGGGCGCAGCACGCCCGGCAGCACCGGGTGCTCGGGCACGTCGTCGCCGTACTCCACCCGCCACTCGGCCGCCTTGCGCCCGGCCGTGGCGCCGATCGCGGCCACCACCGGCGGCGCGGCCAGCACCTGGGCCTGCGGGAAGAGCCGGAGCACCTCCTCGACCCCGAAGTAGTGCCCGGGGTGCGGGTGGCTGATCAGCACGGCCAGCAGCCGGCGGTCCTTGCCGGCGATCCACTCGGCCAGCTCCCGACCGGCGCTGCGGGTGGGCTGGGCGTCCACCAGGACCGCGTCCTGCTGACCCATGATCAGGCTGGAGGTGGCGAAGTGGGAGGACTCGGGTCCGGTGAAGACCTCGACCCGCAGCGGCGGTCCGGGCGGCGAGGCGGCGCTGGAGCCGTTCGGCCGGCCGACCGGTGCGCTCGTCCCGCCCCGTGCCGGGACGAGCGCACCGGCGCCGGCCGCACCGTCCGGGTCGACCGGTGGCTCGGGCGCGGGCGGTGAGGTCACGGGCTCTCCCAGATCGGCGGCGGGGCGTGCTGTCGCCACCAGCATGGGAGCCCGCGCCGCCGGGCGCCCGGCGGGCGCGCCCGCCCGAGTGAGCCGGTCGGCCGAGCGGGCCGGTCGGCTGACGCCGGGTCAGACCGCGGCGGGCTCGGCCAGCCGGGCGGCCACGGTGCGCGCGGTCTCGCCGGCCCGCTCGTGCGCGGCGGCCCTGGAGGCGTCGCCGGTCTCGATGAAGTCGGCCAGCGCCGGGTTGACCCGGGCCAGGGTGAACTCGGCGGCCACGGTCTCCACCTCGACGTTCATCATCCCGGTCAGCACCTTCTCCAGGTAGCTGGTGGCGAACTCGAAGTCGGCCCGCGGGCTGCCGGCCACGTAGGAGCCGCCGCGCGAGGCGAGCACCGTGACGTGCTTGCCCGCCACCGAGGTCTCGGGGCCGCCGCCGGTGCGGCCGACCAGGATCACCTGGTCCAGCCAGGCCTTCAGCGTGGACGGCACGGTGAAGTTGTACATCGGGGCGCCGATCACCACCGCGTCGGCCTGCTCCAGCTCGGTCATCAGCTCCTCGCGCAGCGCGAGGGCGGCCTGCTGCTCGGGGCTGCGGTGCTCGGCCGGCACGAAGGCGCCGGTGATGCCCGCCTCGGTCAGGTGCGGCACCGGGTCGGCACCCAGGTCGCGGCGGACCACGGTGCCCTCGGGGTGCGCGGCCTGCCACTCGCGGACGTAGGTCGCGGTGAGCTCCCGGGAGACCGAGCCCTGGCTCAGGGCCGAGGAGTCGATGTGCAGCAGCGTGGCCATGGTGGTCCTCCATACGTTCTCATAGTTGCTGCCGTTTCCTCGGCAACTACCCTTACCGTAGCAGCTTACTTTTTCTTCGTCACTAGCGCGATGACGGTAGGCTGGAACCATGGGTGAGCAGTCAGAGACCGGACGGATCGCGGTGGGGCAGCCCGACGGCGCCCCGGCGGCGGACTTCAGCGCCTGCATGGCGGCCACGACCGGGCCGTGCGGCAGCGTGGACCTGAACCTGACCCGGGTCTTCGCCCTGCTGGGCAAGCGGTGGACCGGCCTGGTGGTGGCGGTGCTCAGCCACCAGGAGGCGTACTTCGCCGACCTGCGCCGGGCCATCCCCGGGATCAGCGAGCGGATGCTCTCGGACCGGCTGACCGAGCTGGCCGAGGCCGGTCTGGTGGTGCGGCAGGTCGACGAGGGGCCGCCGCTGCGGGTCAGCTACCGGCTGACCGAGGCCGGGCGCGCGCTCGGCCCGGCACTGGAGGAGCTGCGGCTGTGGGCCGCGGTGCACCTGCCGGAGCGGCCCGCCGGCACCTGCTGACCCGCCGCCTGCCGACCCGGCGTCAGCGCCCCGCCGCTGCCGACCGACCCGGCGTCAGCGCCCCGCGTCCGCGTCGATCCCGGCCAGCAGCGCCGGCAGCTCGCGCATGTCGGTGAAGACCGCGGCCCCCGCGTCCGCCAGCCACTGAGCCGGCGTCAGCCCGCCGGCGAAGCCCAGCGCCCGCATCCCGGCCGCCCGGGCCGCCTGCACCCCGTACTTGCTGTCCTCCACCACCACGCAGTGCTCCGGGCGGGCGCCCAGCCGCTCGGCCGCGTGCAGGAACAGGTCGGGGAACGGCTTGCCCCGCCCGACCTCGGTGGCGCTGAAGATCCGGCCGGCGAAGCGGTCGTGGAGCCCGGTCACCCCCAGCGTGTGCCGCATCTTCGGGTGACTGCCGCTGGAGGCGACGCAGCTCGGCACGGTGAGCGCCGCCAGCGCCTCCTCGATCCCCGGCACCGCCGTCAACTCGCGGTCCACCGCGGCGCGGTGCAGCTCCTCGAAGCGCGCCTGCCAGCGCTCGGCCACCGGCCGGCCCAGCCGCTCGGCCACCTGCTCGGCGATCGAGGCGCTCGACCGGCCGACGAAGCGGTCCAGCACCTCGGCCGCGGTCAGCGGCCAGCCGAGTTCGGCACCGACCTCGCACTGCACCCGGACCGCGATCCGCTCGCTGTCCACCAGCACGCCGTCGCAGTCGAAGAGCACCAGATCGATCACCGCCCCAGGCTATCCGGGCCGTCCGGACCCGGACTTGTCAGCCCCTCCCCCTACCGTCGCAGCGTGAGCGACACCACCGAACCGCTGCCGCTGGACCAGCTGTTGGAGCGCCACCGGACCGAGCTGACCGGCTACTGCTACCGGATGCTCGGCTCGTTCGCCGAGGCCGAGGACGCCGTGCAGGAGGCCATGGTGCGGGCCTGGCGCGGCCACTCCGGCTTCGAGGGCCGGGCCGGGCTGCGCTCCTGGTTGTACCGGATCGCCACCAACGTCTGCCTGGACGCGCTGGACGGCCGCAGCCGCCGGGCCCGCCCGATGGACCTGGCCGGACCGTCCACGGTGGCCACCGCCGCGCTGGTCGAGCTGCCCGATGCGACCTGGATCGGCCCCGCACCGGACCGCCGGGTGCTGTCCGAGACCGGCGACCCGGCCGATCTGGCCGCGCAGCGCGACTCGGTGCGGCTGGCCTTCGTCGCCCTGCTGCAGCGGCTGGCACCCAGGCAGCGGGCGGTGCTGATCCTGCGCGAGGTGCTCGGCTGGCGGGCCGCCGAGGTGGCCGACCTGCTCGGCAGCACGGTGCCCGCGGTCAACAGCGCGCTGCAGCGGGCCCGTGCGGTGCTGGCCACCGGGCCGGCGCCGCCCCAGCCGCTGACCGGACCGGAGCGCGAACTGCTGGCGCGCTACCTGACCGCCTTCGAGCAGTACGACATGGCCGCGCTCACCGCGCTGCTGCACCAGGACGCGGTGCTCTCGATGCCGCCGTACCGCCTGTGGCTGCGCGGCGCGGCCGACATCCGGGCCTGGATGCTCGGTCCCGGCGAGGAGTGCCGCGGCTCCCGCCTGCTGCCGGTGGACGCCAACGCCTCCCCCGCCTTCGGCCAGTACCGCCGCGGCCCCGACGGCGGCCACCGACCGTGGTCGCTGCAGGTGCTGGAGCTCTCCGGCGGCCGGATCACCGGTCTCACCTGCTTCCTCGACACCCCCGCCCTGTTCCCCGCCTTCGACCTGCCGGACCGCCCCTGACCGGTGCCGGCGGCCCGACCCGGCTCCCCGCCCA
The DNA here is from genome assembly GCF_042741245.1 of Kitasatospora sp. NPDC058965. NCBI lineage: Bacteria > Bacillati > Actinomycetota > Actinomycetes > Kitasatosporales > Streptomycetaceae > Kitasatospora > Kitasatospora sp. NPDC058965. The sequence goes on along the minus strand of NZ_JBHYKG010000056.1, from coordinate 13,403 downwards.
CGGAACGGCACCGCTCGGAACGGCACCGCTCCCCGCGCCGCGCCGGCCGTGCGCGCGGGACCGACGCACGGAAGGCTGGCGCCATGCGGAAACTGATCTACGCCATGAACGTGTCCCTGGACGGCTACATCGCCGCGCCCGGCGACGACATCGGCTGGAGCGTGCCGAGCGACGAGCTGTTCCGGTTCTGGTCCGACCAGCTGCGGGCGACCGACCTGTCGCTGTACGGCCGCAGGCTGTGGCAGACGATGAGCTCCTACTGGCCGACCGGCGACCAACGGCCCGACGCCACCCCGGCGGAGATCGAGTTCGCGCGCCGCTGGCGGGACATGTCGAAGGTGGTGTTCTCCTCGACGCTCGACACGGTCGACTGGAACGCCCGCCTGGTCACCGGCGACGCGGTCGCCGAGATCAGCCGGCTCAAGGCCGAGGACGGCGGGCCGATGGACATCGGCGGCGCGACGCTCGCCGCGGCAGCCATGCGGGCCGGGCTGATCGACGAGTACGTGCTGGCCACCGCGCCGGTCCTGGTGGGCGGCGGCACGCCGTTCTTCACCGCGCTGGACGACTGGGTGAAGCTGACCCTGGTGGAGACCCGGACGTTCCCCTGCGGGGTGATCCTGACCAGGTACCGGACGAGGCGCTGAGCGCCCGTCCGGGGGCACGGGCCCACCCCGACGGGCGCTCCGGGAGCCTGCCCGCCCGGCGTCAGTCCCGGGTCATGTCCACGAAGCGCGAGTAGTGGCCCTGGAAGGCGACCGTGATGGTGGCGGTGGGGCCGTTTCGGTGCTTGGCCACGATCAGGTCGGCCTCGCCGGCCCGGGGGGACTCCTTCTCGTAGGCGTCCTCGCGGTGCAGCAGGATGACCATGTCGGCGTCCTGCTCGATCGAGCCGGATTCGCGCAGGTCGCTGACCATCGGCTTCTTGTCGGTGCGCTGCTCGGGACCACGGTTCAGCTGGGAGAGCGCGATGACCGGCACCTCCAGCTCCTTGGCCAGCAGCTTGAGGTTGCGGGACATGTCCGAGACCTCCTGCTGGCGGCTCTCGGCCCGCCGGGAGCCGCCGGACTGCATCAGCTGGAGGTAGTCGATGACCACCAGCTTGAGGTCGTTGCGCTGCTTGAGCCGGCGGCACTTGGCCCGGATCTCCATCATCGACAGGTTGGGCGAGTCGTCGATGTACAGCGGCGCCGCGGTCACCTCGGGCATCCGGCGGGCCACTCTGGTCCAGTCGTCGTCGGTCATGTTCCCCGAGCGCATGTGGTGCAGCGCCACCCGCGCCTCGGCGGAGAGCAGGCGCATGGCGATCTCGTTGCGCCCCATTTCGAGCGAGAAGATCACGCTGGGCAGCGCGTTGTGGATCGAACAGGCCCGGGCGAAGTCCAGGGCGAGGGTCGACTTGCCCATGGCCGGGCGGGCCGCGATGACGATCATCTGGCCCGGGTGCAGGCCGTTGGTGAGGGCGTCCAGGTCGGCGAAACCGGTGGGGACGCCGGACATCTGGCCCTGGCGGGAGCCGATCGCCTCGATCTCGTCGAGGGCGCCCTCCATGATGTCGGCGAGCGGGGCGTAGTCCTCGCTGGTGCGCTGCTCGGTGACGGCGTAGATCTCGGCCTGGGCGGCGTTGACGATCTCGTCGACGTCGCCCTCGGCTGCGTAGCCCATGCCGGCGATCCGGGTGCCGGCCTCGACCAGGCGGCGCAGCACCGCGCGCTCATGCACGATCTCGGCGTAGTACTCGGCGTTGGCCGCCGTGGGCACCGAGTTGACCAGGGTGTGCAGGTAGCCGGGGCCGCCGACCCGGGCGAGCTCGCCGCGCTTGGTGAGCTCGCTGGCCACGGTGATCGGGTCGGCCGGCTCACCGCGGGCGTACAGGTCGAGGATCGCGTTGTGGATCAGCTCGTGCGCCGGGCGGTAGTAGTCGATCGGCTTGAGCACCTCGACCACGTCGGCGATGGCGTCCTTGGACAGCATCATGCCGCCGAGCACCGACTGCTCGGCCGGGAGGTCCTGCGGCGGGACCCGCTCGAAACCCTCGCCGCCCTCGCGGCCGCCGTCGCGCTCCCCGTCGCCGTCCCGCTTGCGACCCCGGTCGCCGGACTGACCGCCCCGGCCCTCGCCCTTGCGGCCCGCACCGTTGTAGGGGGCGCCGCCGTCCCGCTTGCGGGTCACCGGCAGCAGGTCGCTGGGGCCGTCCGCGGGGAAGCTGACGCCGAAGGCGTCGTCGGTCGGCTGCCAGTCGTCCTCCGGGGGCGGCGGCATGTCGTGGTCGTCGTACTGGGGACCGGTCACGCGTCTTCCCCGATCAGCGAGCGGTGCGAGTGTGGAGCGAAGGCGCAGGAGCCTGGGTGGACGGCCGGGGTCACGGTCCGGTCCACCTCCTTCATACGCCACGGCACCGACGGATCGGCCGCCGGGTGGCGGTCCGGCGCGTCGGACGAGCGACCACGCTAAGGGGCCGGTGCGGTCCGCACCAAGATAGTTATCCACAACCCCTGTGGATGACTGCGGCTCCACTGTGGACAACTGCCCGAAACCTGTGCACAAGCTTGGGGACAGTGCTGTGGATAACCACACGATCGCCCTGGCGTCAACTCGCTGACCTGCGGCAACACTATCCACGGCCTGTGCATGAGAAAAAGTTCACACAGCTGCCGACGCCCTGGGCGGACCACCGACCCCCTATTCGTCCACAGGTTCGAGTAATGGATGAAATGCCATTGCGTCTCTTACCTGTGGATGGCTACCGTACGTACCATGAGTCGAATGAGCGCACCGATACGCCGGCACGACCGGGAGATCCTGGCCCTGGCCCTGCCGGCCTTCGGCTCGCTGGTGGCCGAGCCGCTCTTCCTGCTCGGCGACTCGGCCATCGTCGGCCACCTGGGGACCGCCCAACTGGCCGGCCTGGGCATCGCCTCGGCCGCGCTCTCCGCCCTCACCGGGCTCTTCGTCTTCCTCGCCTACGCCACCACCGGCGCGGTCGCCCGCCGGATCGGGGCCGGCGACCGCCGGGCCGCCGTCCAGCAGGGCCTGGACGGCCTCTGGCTCGCCCTGCTGCTGGCCGTCCCGGTGGCGCTGGCCGGCTTCCTGCTGGCCCCCGCCGTCGCGACCCTGCTGGGCGCCTCGCCGACCGCCGCCCCGTACGCGGTGACCTACCTGCGGATCAGCGCCCTGGGCATTCCGGCGATGCTGCTGGTGCTGGCCGCCACCGGGGTGCTGCGCGGGCTGCAGGACACCCGCACCCCGCTGCTGGTGGCCGGCTGCGCCTTCTCCGCCAACCTGGTGCTCAACGTCGCCCTGGTCTACGGCGCCGGCCTCGGCGTGGCCGGCTCCGCCTGGGGCACCGTGCTGGCGCAGACCGCGATGGCCGCCGTCTACGTCCTGGTGGTGGTGCGCGGCGCCCGCCGGCACGGGGCGAGCCTGCGGCCCGACCGGGCCGGGATCCGCGCCTGCGCCCGGGTCGGCGGCCCGCTGCTGGTCCGCACCGCGTCGCTGCGCGCCATCCTGGTGCTGGCCACCGCGGTCGCCGCCCACCTCGGCGACCTCCAGGTGGCGGCCCATCAGATCGCCATGGCGCTGTGGAGCTTCCTGGCCTACGCGCTGGACGCGATCGCCATCGCCGGCCAGGCGATCATCGCGCGCTACCTGGGCGCGGCCGACGCGCCGGGCGCCCGGGCGGCCACCCGGCGGATGGTCCAGTGGGGCGTCGGCGCCGGGGTGCTGCTGGGACTGCTGGTGGTGCTGGCCCGACCGCTCTACCTGCCGCTGTTCAGCACGGACCCGGGGGTGCGGACCCAGCTCGCCCACGTGGTGGTGCTGCTCGCGCTCACCGAGCCGGTGGCCGGCCTGGTCTTCGTGCTGGACGGGGTGCTGATGGGCGCCGGGGACGGGCCCTACCTGGCCCGCGCGATGCTGGCCACGCTGGCGGTCTTCGCGCCGCTGGCGCTCGCCGTGCCGGCGCTGGGCCTGGGGCTGGCCGGGCTCTGGTGGGCGCTGATCCTCTTCATGCTGGTGCGGGCCGTCTTCCTGGTCGGGCGCACCCGCACCGGCCACTGGCTGGTCACCGGCGCCGTCCGGGCCTGACCGCAGCCGTCCCGGGAAACGCCCGAGGGCCGGTCTCCCTGGTGGGAGACCGGCCCTCGGGTTGGTACGGCTACTGCCGCGAACCGGGCCCGCAGGGGCTGGTTCAGGCGACGGTGACGTCCAGGTTGGCGGTCACGTCGGCGTGCAGCTTGACGGCGACCTTGTGGGTGCCCACGGTCTTGATCGGCGAGGCGATCGTGACGGCGCGCTTGTCCACCAGCGGGCCACCCGCGACCTTGACGGCCTCGACCACGTCGGCCTGGGTGACCGAGCCGAACAGGCGGCCGGCGTCGCCGGAGCGCACCGACAGCTTGACCTGCAGGCCCTCGAGGGTGGCCTTCAGCTCGGTGGCCGCCTCGACGGTCTGGATCTCGTGGATCTTGCGGGCGCGACGGATCGCGTCGACGTCCTTCTGGCCGCCCTTGGTCCAGCGAATGGCGAAGCCGTTCGGGACCAGGTAGTTGCGGGCGTAGCCGTCCTTGACCTCGACGACCTCGCCGGCGCCACCGAGGCCGGAGACCTCGTGCGTGAGGATGATCTTCATTCTTCGGTCACCCTCTCTTAGCGCGCGGTGCTGGTGTAGGGCAGCAGCGCCATCTCACGGCTGTTCTTCACGGCCGTGGCGACGTCACGCTGGTGCTGGGTGCAGTTGCCGGTGACCCGGCGGGCACGGATCTTGCCGCGGTCGGAGATGAACTTCCGCAGCAGGTTCGTGTCCTTGTAGTCAACGTAGTTGACCTTGTCCTTGCAGAAGACGCAAACCTTCTTCTTCGGCTTGCGAGCAGGCGGCTTCGCCATGGTGTGCTCCAAATGAGGATCACGATCCGGGACCGTCAGCGGGACGGACCCGGGTCGCACGAAATCTGTCAGCTCTTAGAACGGAGGCTCTTCCGAGAAGCCGCCACCGGACGGGGCGCCCCAGCCACCGCCACCCTGGTTGCCACCAGAGGGAGCGCTGGACGCCCACGGGTCGTCGGACGGACCGGACTGGCCGCCGGAGTTGCCACCCCAGCCACCACCCTGGTTGCCGCCACCGCCGCCCCAGCCACCCTGGCCGCCGCCCTGCTGCTGGCCGCCGCCGAAGCCGCCGCCACCACCAGGACCGCCAGGACCGCCGGCCCGGTTGGCCCGGGTCACCTTGGCAGTAGCCGACCGCAGGCTCGGGCCGACCTCGTCGACCTCGACCTCGAAGACCGTCCGCTTCTCGCCTTCCTTGGTCTCGTAAGACCGCTGGCGCAGCCGACCCTGCACGATCACGCGCATGCCGCGCTGCAGCGACTCGGCCACGTTCTCCGCCGGCTGACGCCACACGTTGCACGTGAGGAAGAGGCTCTCGCCGTCCTTCCACTCGTTCGTCTGGCGGTCGAAGGTGCGGGGAGTGGACGCGATGCGGAACTTCGCGACCGCCGCACCCGAGGGGGTGAAACGCAGCTCGGGGTCGTCGACGAGATTGCCGACGAGGGTGATGACGGTCTCGCCTGCCATGGTGTGCTGACCTCTCGGGATGGAGGAGTTCCGTTCAGCGATGTTTCACGTGAAACATCGGACGCGAGCCATCAGGGCCGCAGTGGCCCCGAAGGACGGCTCAGTGGGTGTCCGGGCGCAGGACCTTGGTCCGGAGAACCGACTCGCTCAGCGACATCTGGCGGTCGAGCTCCTTGACGACCTCAGGCGTGGCCTTGAGGTCGATGACCGAGTAGATGCCCTCGGGCTGCTTCTTGATCTCGTACGCCAGGCGACGACGGCCCCAGGTGTCGACCTTCTCGACGGTTCCGCCACCGGTGCGGACGACGTTGAGGAAGCTCTCGATCAGGGGCGAGACAGCGCGCTCCTCGACCGAGGGGTCGAGGATGACCATCACCTCGTAGTGACGCATGGGTAAACCCACCTCCTTTGGACTCAACGGCCACGGTCTCTCCGTGGCAGGAGGGTTGTACGGCGTCGGCACTGGTGCGCCGACCGCGGCCCCACCGTAGTGGGCCGCTCTGACAGCCGGCCCCCTCACCCGGAAGCGGGCGCGCGGGGGCAGAGGTACACCAGTGCAGACCGCACAGCCTACCCGCACCCATCCGGCCGAACAAAACACCCATCGATTGCCGCCCGGTCTCAAGGGGCGCAATCTGGGCAGAACGGGTAACACCGAGGTACCACTGCTGCTTGCCCCCTGCTGGAGGTGGGTTCCATGGCACAGACCGTCCACCGATTCCCCCCGCTCACCCTGAACACCGACGGCCACCGTCACCCCAGGGAGAACACCCTGGTCGCCGTGACCGTGGTGCTCGGCCTGGTGGCCTTCATCAGCTCGTTCTGGCACAACATGCACCTGCTGAGCACGTGGACCGGCCTGGCCGGGATCATCACCGGCGGGTGGGGCCAGTTCATCTCGGCCACCACCGCGGAGCGGTGCGTGCTGGTGGTCTCGCTCGGCCTGGCGGCCTTCGGCTTCTACATCGGGATGGCGCACGGGGGCCTGTTCGGCTGACCCGGGTCCCGGAACCGGGGTACGGCCAGGCCGATCCCCCGGCACGCGCACGGCGCACGAGACGGCGCTCCCCTTCGGGAGAGCGCCGTTCGCCGTCTCCGGCTCGGGCATCTGAGCGAAGCTCTAGGGTTCCGTCAACGCGCCGCACAAGACCCCACCGAAACGGACCATTCGGGCGATATGGTCACAGGGTCCCACCAACCAGCCAAGGAGCATCACGAGCATGAGCCTGCGCCTGAGGACGATCACCCGCGAGGAGCACCTCGACTTCCTGCGCGGTCGCCCGACCGCCAGCCACATGCAGGTGCCCGCGTGGGGCGAGGTGAAGGCGGAGTGGCGGACCGAGTCGATCGGCTGGATCGACGGGGCGGGACGGGTGGTCGGGGCCGGGCTGGTGCTCTACCGCCAGCTGCCCAAGGTCAAGCGCTACCTGGCCTACCTGCCCGAGGGCCCGGTGATCGACTGGTTCGACGCCGACCTGGAGGGCTGGCTGCGGCCGATGCTGACCCACCTGAAGGAGCAGGGCGCCTTCTCGGTGAAGATGGGCCCGCCGGTGGCGATCCGGCGCTGGGAGGCGCCCACCGTCAAGGAGGCGATCGGTGCCGGGCAGGCCAAGCGGCTGCGCGACATCGACCCCGACTGGTACGAGCCGCGCGCCTTCGACCTGGCCGAGCGGCTGCGCCGGACCGGCTGGCTGCAGGGCGAGGACGGCGGGGCCGGCTTCGGCGACGTGCAACCGCGCTACGTCTTCCAGGTGCCGCTGGCCAACCGCTCGCTGGACGACATCCAGCGCGGCTTCAACCAGCTGTGGCGGCGCAACATCAAGAAGGCCGAGAAGAGCGGCGTGGAGGTGGTCCAGGGCAGCTACGACGACCTGGCCGTCTTCCACCAGCTCTACCTGGTCACCGCCGAGCGGGACCACTTCATCCCCCGCCCGCTGGCCTACTTCCAGCGGATGTGGCGGGCGCTGACCGCCGAGGACCCCAACCGGATGCGGCTCTACCTGGCCTACCTCGACGGCGAGCCGCTGGCCGCCACCACCATGCTGACGGTCGGCGAGCACGTCTGGTACTCCTACGGCGCCTCGGCCAACCACCGGCGCGAGGTGAAGCCGTCCAACGCGATCCAGTGGCGGATGATGCGCGACGCCTACGCGCTCGGCGCCGCCACCTACGACCTGCGCGGGATCAGCGACACGCTGGACGAGGACGACCCGCTGTTCGGCCTGATCCAGTTCAAGCTGGGAACCGGCGGCCACGCGGTGGAGTACCTGGGCGAGTGGGACTTCCCGCTGAACAAGCTGCTGCACAAGGCGCTGGACCTCTACATGTCGCGCCGCTGACGGCAGGGAGCACAGATGACCCTTTCGCTGTACCTCGACACCGAGCGCTGGCGGGCGCACCAGCGCGCCCTCATGGCCGAGTTCCCGGGCCTGGTCCCGGTGGCCAAGGGCAACGGCTACGGCCTGGGCAACCGCCGGCTGGCCGAGGAGGCCGCGCTGCTGGGCACCGGGCTGCTCGCGGTCGGCACCGCCGAGGAGGCGGCCGAGGTACTGGCGCAGGGCTACCCGGGCGAGGTGCTGGTGCTCACCCCGTACCGGATCGGTGAGCCGGACCCGGGGCCGCCGGCGACCGGGGCACTGCCGACCGCCGGTCCGGGGCGGGTGCTGCGCACCGCGGGCACCCTGGAGGCGGTGCGGGCGCTGGCGGGCCGGCCGGTGGTGGTGGAGTGCATGACCAGCATGCGCCGGCACGGCATCGCCGCCACCGACCTGGCGCACCTGGCCGAGTTGCCGGCGCCGGTCGGTTTCGCCCTGCACCTGCCGCTGGACCGGCGCGACGGCAGCGACCCGGTGGCGGAGGTGGACAGCTGGGTGCGGGCGATCGAGGCGGCCGGCCTGGCCCCCGGCACCGTCTTCCTGAGCCACCTCGGCGCGCAGGGCCTGGCCGAGCTGACCCGGCGTCACCCGGGCACCCGGTTCCGCTGCCGGATCGGCACCCGGCTCTGGCTCGGCGACCCCGGCGCGATGACGGCCCGGGCCACCGTGCTGGACGTGACGCCGGTGCGGCGCGGCCAGCGGTACGGCTACCGCCAGCACCGGGCGCCGGGCCCCGGCCACCTGCTGGTGCTGGCCGGCGGCACCGCGCACGGCCTGGGCCTGGAGGCGCCGAAGTACGTGCGCGGGCTGCTGCCCCGGCTCAAGGGCATCGCCCGGGCCGGCCTGGCCACCCTCAACCGCTCGCTCTCCCCCTACCAGTGGCAGGGCCGCCAGCTCTGGTTCGCCGAGCCGCCGCACATGCAGGTGAGCATCGTCTTCCTGCCCGCCGGTGGGAAGCCGCCGGCGGTCGGCGACGAGCTGACGGTGACCGTGCGGCACACCACCACCCGGTTCGACCGGGTGGTGGACCGTCAGGCCGACCCGGTCCCGGCCGACTCCGGCGCCGGGTCCGACTCCGGCGCGGACTCCGCGGGCTGAGCCGGCAGCGCGTCCTCGGGCGCGGCCCAGGCCGGCTGGTCCCCGTCCTCCCCGGTCGCCGCCCAGGCGGGCTGGTCGGTCGGCGCCAGCGCGAACTCCGCGTAGCTCTCCTCCTCGCGCAGCCGGCGGGCCGTGCCGAGCACGAAGGCGTCCGCGGCGAAGTCCAGCACGCCGCCCGACGGGTCGTCACTGCCGTCCCAGCGCACCGGGTCGCGGTCCGGGCGCAGGATGTCGCGCACCACCATGCCGCACAGGTAGAGCGTGCCGGCCAGGTGCAGGACGACCGCGAAGTGGTACCAGTCCTGCCCGATGCCGTGCTGCTTGCTGTCCCCGATGAAGGCCAGGTAGGACCAGATGCCCAGGTAGTAGAGGACCTCGCAGGCCTGCCAGATCAGGAAGTCGCGCCAGCGCGGGCGGGCCAGCGCGGCCAGCGGGATCAGCCAGAGCACGTACTGCGGCGAGTACACCTTGTTGGTGACCACGAAGGCGGCCACCACCAGGAAGACCAGTTGGGCGAAGCGCGGCCGGCGCGGGGCCGAGAGCGCCAGCCAGCCGATCCCCAGGCAGCAGACCACCAGCAGCACCGCGATCCAGGTGTTGAGGGTGGGCAGCGCCTGGTTGCGGTCCTGCATGAGGATCATCCAGAAGGACCCGAAGTCCTCCTTGCGGGTCTGGCTGAAGGTGTAGAAGGTGGCCCAGCCGGCCCAGTTGGCGAGCATGATCGGCAGGTCGACCACCAGCCAGGCGACCACCGCGGCGCCGGCGGCCTGCCCGAAGGCGCGCCACCGGCCGGCCCGCCAGCAGAGCACCAGGAGCGGGCCGAGCAGCAGCACCGGGTAGAGCTTGGCGGCGGTGGCCAACCCGATGAAGACCCCGGCCCAGACCGGCTTGCGGCCCGACCAGTAGGCCATCGCCACCGCGGTCAGCGCGACCGCCAGCAGGTCCCAGTTGATGGTGGCGTTCAGCGCCAGCGCCGGGGCCAGCGCGAACAGCAGCGCGTCCCAGGGGCGGCGGCGGTGGGTGCGGGTGAGCGCGACCACGGTGACGACCGCGCAGATCAGCAGCATCCCGGCGTTGACCGCCCAGAACCACCGCTCGCGGTCCTGGATCACCCCGGTGGTCGGGGTCAGCCAGCCCGCGATCTGCATGAAGCCGCCGGTGAGCACCGGGTACTCGAGGAACTTCATGTCCGCGGTGGGCTGCGGGATCATGTCCAGGTACGGGTGCAGCCCGTCGGCCAGGCCGCGCGCGGTGTACAGGTGCGGGATGTCGCTGTAGCAGGCGTGCGTGTACTGGGTGGTGGCGCCGAAGAACCAGCCGCTGGTGTAGCAGGGCAGCTTCTGGACCAGGCCCAGGCAGTAGGTCAGCACGGTGGCCAGTGCCAGGAACCGGGCCGGCACCCACCAGGAGACCCCGAGCAGCGCGCGGCGCCCGGGCGGGCCGCCGAGCAGTTCGCTGCCGGCCGCCGCGACCGGGTCCTCGTCCGCGGGGACGACCACGGTGTTGGGCAACGGTCCCTCGGCCACCACCGCTTCGGCGGCGGTCTCGTCTCGCGTGCTCGGCGTCATGGCGGACATACTGCCGCACGACCGCGGCCGGCACGAGGACTGGTCCACACCAAGCTGGAAAAGCCAGGGGCCCCGCGGTGTCCGCGGGGCCCCTGGGTGCTGCGCTACGGGGTCGGCTGCCCGGTGGGCGGCTGGGTGCCGCCCCCGCCGCCCGGCTTGGTCTTGGTCGGGCTGGGTGTCGGACAGTCGAACAGCGGGATGCAGGAGCCGGTGCCGGTGCCGCCGCCGCCCGGGGTCCGGGTGGAGGTCGGGCCGCCGCTCGGGCAGACGTCGCCCGGCAGGCAGCTCGGGCCGCCGGTCGGCCGGGTGGTCGGCGCCTCGGTGGTCGGCGCGACGGTCGGCGCCTCGGTGGTGGGCGCCGCGGTGGCGCTCGCCGACGCGGAGGCCGAGGCCGAGGGGGAGGCGGTGCTGGGCGCGCCCGAGGCGTCGACCTCGGTGTTCACCGGTCCCGGCTCCGGGAAGTCCTGGACCGGGGAGCCGCTGACCGCGTCCTTCATGTACGCCGCCCAGATCTCGGTCGGCAGGTCACCACCGTAGAAGGTGCTCTTGCCACCGGTGCCGCTCAGCGACTGCAGGCCGGGGTGGTTCGGGTCCTCGCGGAACATGGTGACCGCGGTGGCCAGCGACGGGGTGTAGCCGTCGAACCAGGCCGAGGTGCCCTTGTCGGTGGTACCGGTCTTACCTGCCACCGGGCGGCCGACCGCCTTGGCCTTGGTACCGGTACCGCTCTGCACCACGTCCTGCAGGACGCTGGTGATGTTGTCGGCGACCGCCTGTTCGAGCACCTGCTTGGGCTGCGCCTTGCCGAAGCCGGGCAGCTGCTTGCCGTCCTTCTCCAGCTTGGTCACCGCGTACATGTCGGTCTGCTGGCCGCGGGCGGCGAAGACCGAGTAGCCGGAGGCCATCTGGATCGCGCTCGGGGTCGAGGTACCGATCGCGAACGCCGCGGTGTTCTGGTTCGCCTCCGGCATCGAGCTCTTGCTCAGGCCCATCGCGGTGGCCAGCTTGGCCACGTTCGGGCCGCCGACGTCCTCGCCGAGCTGCACGAACGGGACGTTGAACGAGTTGATCATGGCCTTGCGCAGCGTCACGTAGCCCTGCGGGCCGTCCTCGTCGTTCTTCTGCTTGAAGACCGAGCCGTCCGGGTTGGTCACCAGCGAGCCGTCCGGCTTGCGGATGGTGGACAGGTCGTCGGCGTTGTACCGGCTGTCCTCGTTGATCCGCATCGGCCTGCCGTCCGGACCGGTCTGGGTCTGCACCCCGACCTGCATCGCGGTGGCCAGCACGTAGGGCTTGAAGGTCGAGCCGACCGGGACGCCGTTGGTGTCGGCGTTGTTGCTGTACTGGCCCTTGTCGATGCCCGGACCGCCGTAGATGGCGATCAGCGCGCCGTCACCGGGCAGCACCGAGGCGGCGCCGACCTGTACGAAGGTGTCGGTCTTGGGGCGCTTGACCGGGTCCAGGTTCTGCTGGGTGATCTGGTCCACGGCCTTCGAGAGCTGGTCGACCTTGTCCTTGCGCAGGGTGGTGTAGATCTTGAACCCGCCGTGGCCCAGCACCGCGTCGGTGATGTTCGGGTCCTTGGCCACGATGTACTTGTCGACGGTGTCGACGATGTAGCCGATCTGGCCGTTCATGTTGCTGGACGGGGCCTGCTTTATCGGCTCGGGCAGACCGGCCTTGACGCACTGGTCCTTCTGGTCCTGGCTGATGGCCTTGGTCTTCACCATCTCGCCCAGGATCCACTCCCAGCGGCCGCTGGACGGGTCGGTGGTGGTGCCGAACATCCGGGCGTGGTTGGCCGCGTTGAGCGAGGGGTCGTAGTAGCCGGCGCCCTTGAGCAGACCGGCCAGCATCGCGCTCTGGCAGGGGGTCAGGTCCTTGGCCTCCACGCCGTAGTAGGCGTGCGCGGCGGCCTGGATGCCGGTGGAGTTGCGGCCGAACCAGCTGGTGTTGAGGTAGCCCGCCAGGATGTCGTCCTTGGAGGTCGCCTGGTTGAGCTTCAGCGTGATGAAGAACTCCTTGAGCTTGCGGGTGACCGTCTGGTCCTGGCTCAGGAAGGCGTTCTTCACGTACTGCTGGGTGATCGTCGAACCGCCCTGGGTCGACTGCCCGGACGCCATGTTGTAGACGGCGCGGGCGATGCCCTTGGGGTCGATGCCGTTGTCGGTGCGGAAGGTCTGGTTCTCGGCCGCGATCACCGCGTCCTGCATCGACTTGTTGATGTCGCCGATCTGGACGATCTGACGGTTGGTCTGACCCGTGCGGGTCATCTCGCTGCCGTCGGCCCAGTAGTAGATGTTGTTCTGGACCGGGGTGATGTCCTTGAGCGTGGGCACCTTGGTCATCGCGTAGGCGGTGCCGACGGCGGCCACCCCGCTGCCGAAGAAGATCAGGAAGAGCGAGAGCACGAGCTTCCAGGACGGGATCCAGCGGCGCACGCCGCGCTTGCCCCAGCGCGGGTAGTCGATGAACCGCTTCTTGCCCGGCGGCTTGCCGCCGGCCCCGCGGCCGCCGCGGCCGGGCCCCTGCCCGTCGCCGCCACCGCCGCCGCGTCGGCCACCACCGCCGGCGGCGCCACCGGCGCCACCGGCACCGCCGGCACCGCCGCCCTTCTGGCCGGCCTTGCGCATCTCGGCCCGGGTGGGCCGGGGCTGCACGGCGGTCTCCCGGCTGCCGTTCGGCCCGCCGGCCCGGCGGGCCGCGGCGCGGCCCGCCCCGCTGTTGTCGGGCGCACCCACCGGCGGAGTCCCGTAGGGATAAGGGCGCTGAACCCCCGGGCCGCCCGGGA
>NZ_JBHYKG010000055.1:0-34493 GCF_042741245.1 Kitasatospora sp. NPDC058965 | reverse complement strand
GTCCCCGGTGCCGCCCCGCGGCGCACCGGGGACCGGCGGCAGGCCCGCTGACGGACCGTCGCGGCCGGCCCCGGCGCGCACCCCCGCGCACCGCGCGCCCCCAACTGCCCGAATGCGCCCCCTGGTTCGTCACGGAACTGCCCCTTAACGTCACCTCCAAGGCCTATCGCCAGGAGGAACCGTGTCCCTCGACCACAGTGACGCGCCGGCCGCCGAGCCGCTGATGCCGCTGCACTGCGCCCAAGCCCTGCCCGCCGGTCCCCCGATCCTCACCACGCTGCGCACCGGCACCCCGGTCTGGCTGGTCCGCCGCCACGCCGACGTCCGGCAGGTGCTGACCGACCCGCGGCTCAACCGCGCCTCGCTCTTCGCCCCCGGCGCGCCCGCCATCACCCCGTACCCCAACCTGCTGGACGACCCCGAGGGCCTGCTCAACCTGGACGGCCCCGACCACCAGCGCCTGCGCCGCACGGTGCAGCGCGCCTTCACCCCGCGCGCGATCGCCCGCTGGCGCCCCTGGGTCGCCTCGGTGGTCGAGGACCTGCTCAACGGGCTCACCGACGCCGACCGCCCGGTGGACCTGGTCGCCGCCTTCTCCCGCCCGCTGCCGGTGGCGGTGATCAGCCGCCTGATGGGCCTGGACAACCTGGACCTCAAGCGGCTGGCCTACTGGAGCGACCACGCGCTGGCCGCCTCCGCCTACACGCCCCAGCAGGTCCAGGAGGCCATGCAGGACTTCGGCGCGTTCGGGGCCGCGCTGGTCGCCCGCCGCCGGGCCGAGCCGGGCGAGGACCTGGTCAGCTCGCTGGTCCAGGCCGCCGACCAGGACGGCTCCATGACGGAGTACCAGCTGGTGATGCTCACCATCGGCCTGGTGGTGGGCGGGCACGAGACCACCATGACCTCGCTCGGCAACGCGCTGGTCTACCTGCTCACCGAGGACCGGGAGGCCTGGACCGAGCTGGCCGCCGGCGAGGAGCGGGCGGCGGCCGCCGCCGAGCAACTGCTGCGCGCCATCCCGCTCAGCGACCGCACCGTGCTGCCGGGCCAGCTGCGCCGCGCGGTGTCCGACGTGGAGATCGGCGGGGTGCTGATCCCGGCCGGCAGCGTGGTGGCGGCCGACACCTTCAGCGCCAACCACGACGCGGGGGTCTACCCGGCCGACTGGCGCACCGACCTGTTCGACCAGCCGAGCGCCCCGCACCTGACCTTCGGCGCCGGACCGCACCACTGCCTGGGCGCCTGGCTGGCCCGGATGGAACTGGAGCTGGCGCTGCACCGGCTGGCCCGCCGGCTGCCCGGGCTGCGGCTCACCGTGGACCCGGCGGACATCGAGTGGCGCCGGGGCCTGCTCACCCGCAGCCCGCTGACCCTGCCGGCCACCTGGTGAGCGCGACCGGGCCGGAGCCGGCCGACCTGGTGGTCACCGTGGACCGGGCCCGCTGCGCCGGGACCGGGCTGTGCGCCGCCTCGGCGCCCGCCGACCTGCTGGTGGGCCCGGACGGCAAGGCCCGGCCGCGCCGCGAGCGCACCGGCGCCCTGGCCGAGGTGGTCGAGGCCGCCGAACTCTGCCCGATGGAGGCCATCGCGGTCCGCCGCGCGACCACCGGGGAGCTGCTCGCCCCGCAGTGGTGACGCACGGGGCCCGGGGAGCGGCCGCCGCTCCCCGGGGCCCTGCGCCCGGCCCGACCCGGGCTCAGAGCGGGTGGCTCCGGACCGCGCCGAGGTCGTCGATCTCGTCGTGCGCCTTCTCCAGCAGCTGCCGGGCCAGCCCCTGCAGCGCCCTGGCCGCCGCGACCTCCTCGCCGACCCGCAGCTGTTCCGGGTCGGCGGGGTGCCTGCTGGTGTCGCCGCGGGCCCGCAGCTCGCGCCCGTCCGGCAGCCGTACCAGCGCGGCCGCCGCCGTGTGCGGGCCCTCCTCGCTGAACTCCAGCTCGATGTGCCATCCGACCAGCGTCTTCGTCATGGCCGTCACCTCCAGCGGTACCCCTCCAGGATGCACCGTCCGTGGACGCAGCGTCACACGTTCGCACTCGCTGTGGTGGCACGCCTGCGCACCGCGACCGACCGTGGAGCTGGCACCCCGCACAGCAGAGAGGCTCCGCCCATGGATGGCCCCGTCCTGCCGCCCGAGGACCGGCCCGCGCGCGTCTCCGGGCTCAGCCGGCGCCGCAGCGCCGTGCTCTTCAGCGTGCTCGGCACCGCACTGCTCGCCCTGCTCCTGGTCCACCAGTCCGAACAGACCCGCTCCGCGCTGCCGCCGCGCCGGCCCGACCCGGCCCAGCAGGCCGCCGCCTCGCCGTCCCCCGCGGCCCGGCGGACCACCCCGGCCGTCCAGGTCCCCGACGCGCACCCGAGCCGCCTGAAGATCGCCGCGCTCAACGTGGACGCGCCCTTCACCGGGCTCGACCAGAACACCCAGCCGCCGGCCGAGGACCCCAACCTGGTCGGCTGGTTCCAGGGCGGCACCGTCCCGGGCAACCGCGGTCCG
This sequence comes from Kitasatospora sp. NPDC058965, assembly GCF_042741245.1. Taxonomy (NCBI): domain Bacteria; kingdom Bacillati; phylum Actinomycetota; class Actinomycetes; order Kitasatosporales; family Streptomycetaceae; genus Kitasatospora; species Kitasatospora sp. NPDC058965. The sequence goes on along the minus strand of NZ_JBHYKG010000055.1, from coordinate 32,002 downwards.
GCCGTGCTGCTCGGCCAGGTGGCCACCAGCACCGCCCCCGCCGTCTTCACCGGCCTGGGCACCCTGACCCCCGCCGCCACCGTCGACGTGGCCCGCGACGACGGGGTGACCGCCACCTTCACCGTGGACAGCGTGGAGACCTTCGCCAAGGACGCGCTGCCCGCCGACCGGATCTACGGGAAGACGGCCGACGCCCAGCTGCGCCTGGTCAGCTGCGGCGGCGCCTACGACAGCCAGCGCGACGACTACACCGCCAGCGTGGTGGTCTTCGCCCACCTGACCAACCTGAAGGAGACCTGACGGCCCGTCGGCGCCGGCCCCGAGGGAGCGCGCGCCGACCTCGCGTCACCCCGCCCGGGCCGCCGCGCTCCATTGACGCGGCGGCCGACCCCTTCCTAGCGTGGCTGCTCGACCGGCGCGCGTCCGAGCGCGTCCGAGCCGGAGGCCACCACCCGAGATGACCGACCGTCAGCCGGTTCCCGCCTGGCTCGCCGAGGCCGTGCTCTACCAGATCTACCCGCAGTCCTTCGCCGACTCGAACGGCGACGGCATCGGCGACCTGCCCGGCGTCACCGCCCGCCTGGACCACCTGGCCGACCTCGGCGTCACGGCGCTCTGGCTCAGCCCCTGCTTCGTCTCGGAGTTCGGCGACGCCGGCTACGACGTGGCCGACTACCTCACCGTCGCACCGCGCTACGGGACCAACGAGGACCTGGCCGAGCTGGTCCGGCAGGCCGGCGCCCGCGGTATCCGGGTGCTGCTCGACCTGGTCCCCGGACACACCTCGCACCGGCACCCGTGGTTCCAGCACTCGGCCCGCACCCCGGGCGACGACCGCTACATCTGGTCGGACCGGATCACCGCGCCGGTGCACGAGTGGATCCCCAACCAGGGCCCGCGCGGCGGCTTCTACCGGGCCAACTTCTACCCGATCCAGCCCGCGCTCAACTTCGGCTACGCCCGTCCGGATCCGGCCGAGCCCTGGCGCAGCCCGGTCGACGCACCCGGCCCGCGGGCCAACCGGGCCGCGCTGCGCGCCGTCATGGCGCACTGGTTCGACCTCGGCGTGGCCGGCTTCCGGGTGGACATGGCCTCCTCGCTGGTCAAGGACGACCCGGAGCACGTCGAGACCGGGCGGCTCTTCGGCGAGCTGCGCGACTGGCTGGACGCGCAGTACCCCGACCGGGTGCTGATCGCCGAGTGGGGCGACCCGGCCCGCTCCGTCCCGGCGGGCCTGCACGCGGACTTCTTCCTGCACTTCACCGGCCGCGCGCTGCGCTCCCTCTGGGACAACGGGACCGGCAGCCAGGGCAGCTGGGCGCACGGCGAGCCGTGCTTCTTCGACGCCGACGGCCGGGGCGACATCACCGAGTTCCTGACCGCCTGGGAGCGGGCGGACGCTGCCGTCGACGGGCACGGCCTGGTCGCGCTGCCCACCGCCAACCACGACTTCTCCCGGCTGGTCTGCGGCCCGCGCACCCGCGAGCAGGCGGCCTGCGCCTTCGCCTTCCTGCTCACCTGGCCCAGTCTGCCGGTGATCTACTACGGCGACGAGATCGGCATGCGGTTCGTGCCCGGCCTGCCGGAGAAGGAGGGCAGCCAGTTCGGCTCCGAGGCCCGCCAGGGGTCCCGGACCCCGATGCAGTGGGACGGCACGGCCGGGGCCGGCTTCTCCACCGCACCGCCCGCCGACTTCTACCTGCCGCTGGACCCCGACCCCGGCCGGCCCGACGTGGCCGCGCAGCGCGCCGACCCCGACTCGCTGCTCCACCTGGTGCGCCGGTTGGTCCGACTGCGCCGCGACACGCCCGAGTTGGGCACCGGCGCGCCGGTCACCGTGCTGTCCGCCGGCTACCCCTTCGTCTACCGGCGCGGCGACGCGCACCTGGTGGTGGTCAACCCGCGCCGGGAGCCGGCCGAGCTGGCCTCGCCCGAGCTCCCGGCCGGCGAACTGCTGCTGGGCGCCGGGGTGGACCTGGCGCCCGGCAAGCTGCGGGTGGCCGGGTTCGGCCACGGCGTCTTCCGGCTCTGACGGTCCGCCGAACGGGACACCGAATCGCCCCGCGTTTCCGTCATATTTATGCTGGTCCGCGATGACTGTCGACCGCCGCAGGATTCTGCGTACCACTGCCCAGCTGGCCACCCTCACCGCGGCCGGCGGGCTGCTCGCCGGGTGCGGCCAGGAGGCCGCCACCGGTGCCGGCGCGCCGCACCCCAGCGCCGCCCCGACGACGCCGAAGCCCGGGCCGAGCGCCCCGGCCACCGGCTCGGCGTCGCCCTCGGCCGGGCCGTCCGGCAGCGCGGGCCCCAGTGCGCCCGTGCTGCCGCCGCTGGCCGCCGGTACCCCGTTCGAGGTGGTCACCGGGCCGCAGACCCGCCAGCAGGTGGCGCTCACCTTCCACGGCCAGGGCGACCCGAAGCTCGCCACCGCGCTGCTGGAGGCGGCCGAGCAGCACGGTGCCCGGCTGACCGTGATGGTGGTGGGCAGCTGGCTGGACCAGCAGCCGCAGATGGCCCAGCGGATCCTGTCCGGCGGGCACGAGCTGGGCAACCACACCCAGAACCACCAGGACATCTCCTCGATGTCCCCGGACCAGGCCTACGCGGAGATCACCGCCTGCGCGGACCGGCTGAAGGCGCTGACCGGCTCGATCGGCCGCTGGTTCCGCCCCTCCGAGGCCCAGTACGCCACCACCCAGGTCAAGGACCAGGCCCGCCGGGCCGGCTACGAGCACATCCTCTCCTTCGACCTGGACCCGCGGGACTACCAGGACCCGGGTGCGGACGTGGTGCAGCGCCGGATCCTCGCCTCGGCGAAGGCCGGCTCGATCGTCGCCCTGCACATGGGCCACCAGGGCACCGTGGACGCGCTGCCGGCCGTGCTGACGGCGCTGCAGCAGCGCGGCCTGAGCGCGGTGACGGCCAGCCAGCTCTGCGCCTGACCCCCGGTCAGCGCAACGGGTCGTCCTCGCCGTACGGGCGCAGCCGCAGGGTGCGGGCGTCCTGCTCCTTGATCTGCCCGGCCAGCTCCACCAGGTGCGCCAGGTCGTCCCGCCCGGCGTGGACGAACCGCCCGTGCAGCGCGTCGAACCGGCCCCGGGCCGCGTCCACCGCGACCGCCACCATGTACGGCAGGGAGTTCCACTCCTTCATCCCGGCGAACATCGGCATCCCGGCCGTCATGTCGGTGGCGACCGCCCCGGGGCTGATGTCCAGCACCACCACGTGGTGGGCGGCCAGCGAGTCGGCGATGTTGTCGGAGAGCTGGAGCAGCGCGCCCTTGGAGGTGGCGTAGGCGGTGTAGTGCCCGTCGGGGCGGACCGCGAAGCCGGAGTTGAGGTTGAGGATCCGCCCGCGCCCGCGCTCCACCATCCCCGGCAGCACGCTGCGCAGCAGGTTGAACGGGCCGCGCAGGTTGACCTCCAGCACCTGCCACCACTGGGCCGGGTCGGCCTCCCAGAGCGGCACCTCGGCCCGGTCGATCTGGCCGGCGTTGTTGACCAGCAGGTCGATCGGCCCGAGGTCGCGCTCGATGCCGCGCACCGCCTCGCGCACCGCGCCGGGCCGGGCCACGTCGGCGGTCACCGCGACGCCCCTGGCGCCCTCGCGCACACAGGCCTTCAGGGTCTCGGTGAGGGTCTCCAGGGTGCGGCCCACCAGGCCGACCGCCATCCCCTCGGCGGCCAGCCCGAGCGCGATCTCCCGGCCGATCCCCCGCCCGGCGCCGGTGACCAGCGCCACCTGCCCCTCCAGCGTGCCGCTGCGCATCGTCGTCCGATCCCTCCGCCGGTGGCCGTCCGGCCCAGCATGCGCCGCTCGCGCGCCCCGGCGCGCTGGGCCGCACGGGCGAGCCGGGCGCCATCACCCGCTCGGCCCAGCGGCCGCTGCGGCCAGGGCACCTGGTACGGCTCCAGGTGCCAAGTAGTACGGTCGATCGACACGGGCGGCGACCCCGCCCGGCGACAAGCGGAAAGGCAAGTGAAGTGAGCGACATCGCGCGCGTCGGAGTGGTCGGTTGCGGACTCATGGGCTCGGGCATCGCCGAGGTCTTCGCCCGGGCCGGGCTCGACGTCCTGGTCTCGGAGGCCACCGGCGAGGCCCTGGAGCTCGGCCGCGGCCGGATCACCCACTCGCTGGAGAACGCCGTCAAGCGCGGCAAGCTCACCCCCGAGGCCCGTGAGGAGGCCCTCGGCCGGCTCTCCTTCACCACCGACCTGGCCGACTTCGCCGACCGCGACCTGGTCGTCGAGGCGGTCGCCGAGCGCGAGGACATCAAGGTCCAGATCTTCCAGACGCTGGATCAGGTGATGCAGCGTCGGGACGCGGTGCTGGCCTCCAACACCTCCTCGATCCCGATCGTCAAGCTGGCCGCCGCCACCAGCCGCCCCGAGCAGGTGATCGGCCTGCACTTCTTCAACCCCGCCCCGGTGCAGCGCCTGGTCGAGGTGATCCCCACCCTGACCACCTCGCCCGAGACCACCGCCCGGGTGGAGGCCTTCGCCACCGAGGTGCTCGCCAAGGAGCCGATCCGCGCCCGCGACCGGGCCGGCTTCGTGGTCAACGCCCTGCTGGTGCCCTACCTGCTCTCCGCGGTGCGGATGTTCGAGTCCGGCGTGGCCACCGCCGCGGACATCGACAAGGGCATGGAGGCCGGCTGCGCCCACCCGATGGGCCCGCTGCGCCTGTGCGACCTGATCGGCCTGGACACCATCGCCTCGATCGCCGACTCGATGTACGCCGAGTACAAGGAGCCGCTGTACGCCGCCCCGCCGCTGCTCTCCCGGATGGTCGACGCGGGCCTGCTCGGCCGCAAGTCCGGCCGCGGCTTCTACGACTACACCGCCAAGGCCTGACCCCGTGACAGGCACCCCCGGGGCGGCCCGCCCCGGGGGTACGGCACCATCGTTCGCATGACTCCTGTTGCCGCACTCACCCGGGCCGAGGCCGTCGAGCGCCACGAGCTGCTCGACGTCCGCACGGTCACCGTCGACCTCGACCTCACCAGGGGCCCCGAGGTCTTCGCCTCCACCACCGTGATCCGCTTCGCCTGCACCCGGCCGGGCGCGGCGACCTTCGTGGACATCAAGCCCGTGCGGCTGCTGCGGGTGGTGCTGAACGGGGAGGAGCTCGACCCGGCCGCGCTGGACCGGGGCCGGTACCCGCTCGCCGGTCTGGCGGCGGAGAACGAGCTGACCGTCGAGGCGGAACTCGCCTACTCGCACACCGGCGAGGGCATGCACCGCTTCACCGACCCGGCCGACGGCGAGGACTACGTCTACCTGCAGTCCTTCCTGGACAGCGCGCCGACCGCGTTCGCCTGCTTCGACCAGGCCGACCTCAAGGCCGTCCACCGGGTCGCGGTGACCGCACCCGCCGAGTGGACCGTGGTGGCCAACAGCCTGGCCACCACCGCCGGCCCCGGCCGCTGGGCGTTCGCGCCCACCCCGCCGATCAGCAGCTACCTGGTGGCCCTGGTGGCGGGCCCGCTGCACTCGGTGCACGCCGAGCACGACGGCATCCCGCTGGGCCTGCACTGCCGGCGCTCGCTCGCCGCCCACCTGGACGCGGACGCCGCGGAGATGTTCGAGGTCACCCGGCAGGGCTTCGACCACTACCACCGGATCTTCCGCACCCGCTTCCCGTTCGACAGCTACGACCAGTGCTTCGTCCCGGAGTTCAACGCGGGCGCGATGGAGAACCCGGGCTGCGTCACCTTCAAGGACGACTTCGTCTTCCGGTCCGCCGTGCCCGACACCGAGCGGGCCGTGCGGGCCATGGTGATCACCCACGAGATGGCCCACATGTGGTTCGGCGACCTGGTCACCATGAAGTGGTGGGACGACCTGTGGCTGAACGAGTCCTTCGCGGAGTTCATGGCCTACACGGCCACCGCCCGGGCCACCCGGTTCACCGACATGTGGACCGACTACGCCGCCCGCAAGGCCTGGGGCTACGACGCGGACCAGCGCCCGTCCACCCACCCGGTGGCACCCGAGTCCGTCGAGGACAGCGCCCAGGCGCTGCAGAACTTCGACGGCATCTCCTACGCCAAGGGCGCCTCGGCGCTGCGCCAGCTGGTGGCCTGGCTCGGCGAGGAGCGGTTCCTGGCCGGCGTCAACGACTACTTCGAGCGGTTCGCCTACGGCAACGCCACCCTGGCCGACCTGCTCGACTGCCTGACCGCGGCCAGCGGGCGGGACGTGCGGGGCTGGGCCGCGACCTGGCTGCGCACCACCGGTGTGGACACCCTGCGCGCCGACGGCGAGCAGCTGGTGCACACCGCGGCCGACGGCCGGCTGCGCCCGCACCGGCTCGGCGTCGCCCGCTACCGGCGCGCGGCCGACGGCACCCTGGTGCTCGGCTCGCGCGAGGACCTGGAGCTGACCGGCGAGCAGGACCGGATCCCGCTGCGCACCGCGCCGGACGACCTGCTGCTGCTCAACGACACCGACCTCGACTACGTCAAGATCCGGCTGGATCCGCACTCCTGGCGCACCGTCCGGGAGTCGCTGGGCGCCGTGCCCGACGAGCCGGCCCGGGCCGTGCTCTGGGACTCGGCCCGGGACCAGGTCCGGGACGGCGAGCTGGCGCCCGAGCAGTACCTGGAGCTGGTCGCCGCGCACCTGCCCGGCGAGACCTCGCTGCACCTGGTGCAGTCGGTGCTCCGGTTCGCCCGCGAGCAGGTGGCCGACCGGTTCCTGGCGCCCGAGCAGCGGCCGGCCGCCCTGGAGCTCCTGGGCACCGTCCACCGCGCCCTGCTGGTGCGCGGCGCGCAGGACCCGGACCTGCGCCTGGTGGCCGTGCGCGGCCTGCTCTCGGTCGCCGCGACCGAGGCGGACGCCGCCGAGCTGCAGGCCTGGCTGGCGGCGGACGCCGTCCCCGACGGGCCGGCGCTCGACCCCGAGCTGCGCTGGCAGCTGCTGCTGCGCCTGGCCGTGCTGGGCGCGACGGACGAGGCGCAGATCGCCGCGCAGCTGGCCCGGGACCCGAGCGACCTCAGCGAGGAGGGCGCCGCCCGCTGCCGGGCCGCGCTGCCCGAGCCGCGGGCCAAGGAGGCCGCCTTCGCGGCGCTCTTCCACGGCGAGCTGTCCAACTACCTGGCCGCCGCCACCGCGCAGGGCCTGTGGCAGCCCGAGCAGGCCGACCTGCTGGCGGACCTGACGCTGCGCTACTTCGACGACCTGCCGGCCGCCGCCGAGCGCGGCCACGCGATCGCCACGGTGCTCACCCGCCACGGCTTCCCGGCCTTCGCGGCCGAGGAGCGGACCGTCCGGGCCGCCGAGGCCTGCCTGGCCCGCACCGACCTGACCCCCAGCGCCCGCCGCGGCCTGGTCGACCAGCTCGACGACCTGCGCCGGGCCGTCCGCGCCCGCCGGCCGCGTGGCTGAGGAACCGTCCGGGGAATGAGGAGGACCCGGGAGCGTAGCCTGCTCCCGGGCCCCTGTGTGCCGCCCATTGCGCACACCGGCACGTTTAAGGGTCGCGGATCACGTTGAAATCGACGCGTTCTACCTTTGAACTACCGAGCCACGAGCGGCTCAGGCGGGACTTGAACCCGCATTCGTCGATGGTCGTCCGCACCCGGGCGATCCGGCGTTCGGCGGCGAATGCTGAGACTGGAGCGAGAGTCTGAGATTGACGGGGTCTGCCTCTGCCTGCTTGGGCTACCCCGGCGCGCGTGGTGCCGGGGGGAGGAGTCGAACCTCCACTGTGACCCCTGGTCAGCTTCAACATCAGTGTCAGCTTTTCGCGCTGCTCCGCAGCGCACCCGACCCGGCTCCCCGGGCGGGCGATCAGGGGGCTACCCGAACAGGTAGCCGAACACGGCGTCACCCACCCGCTGGTCGGTGACGTCGACGGAATTGGCCTCCTCGCGGGCGAACTTGACCGCCTGCTGGAGCTTCTCCACCCGCTCCGCCAGCTCGTTGACCCGGCGGGCCGGCAGCGCACCGGAGAACTTGACCGTGGTCCAGTAACCGACCGGCACGTCCTCGTAGTAGACCTCGACCTGGGCCGGGTGCTTCTCGGTGGCCTCGGCCTTGACGTGGTTGCGCGGCACCTTCTTGGTCCGGATGGTGCGCACCGGGTCGGTCCGCCAACTGTCGCTGGACGGGTCCAGGTTCCAGGACTCGGAGGCGTCCAGCACCGGGAGCTTGCGCACGAAGGTGTTCAGGTCGGTGAGCTGCTTCTCCAGGAAGAGCAGGTACGGGACCGGCGCCTGGGCGAGCAGCACCCGGCCGTCCACCACCACGTCGGCCCGGGCCCCGATGTTGGCCCAGTCCTTGGTGGCCGTCACGTCGAACAGCCGGGTCAACGTGGTGGCGGTGGAGCGCAGCACGTCCTCCGCCTTGAGCTGCACGCGGGTGGACTCGGGCGGGAGTTGCTCGCCCTCCTCGTCCTTGGGCTGGTAGGTCCGGGCGATGCCGGCCAGCAGCGCGGGCTTCTGCAGGTCCTGGTGAGCCTGGGTCAGCTCCTGGAAGGACTTGGACTTGACGCCCTTTTCGACGGCGATGATCTGGTTCAGCTTTGCCACGCCGCGGACGCTACCAGTTCCGAACTGTGGTGCGAAAATCAATTGTTGATGCTGTAGCTGTCCCCGTAGGTCTTCCAGTGCAGCGGCGGGTTCAGGTCGAGGTTGCCGGCCTTGAGGAACACCCGCTGCTCCGTGTCCACCCGACTGGTGTCGTCGTGCGCGGCCTCGGTGAGCATCGCCGCCTTGCGCGCGTCCAGGAAGGCGTTCAGGTAGGTGGTCTCGTTGCCGCCCTGGGCCGGGGTCTTGGCGTGCTTCATCGCGGTGGCCCGGATCCCGCCGAAGCTGGTCGGGTCACTGCCCGGCCCGTGCATCACGATCGCGTCGTAGTAGATGAACTGGCCCAGCGCGCGCAGCCCGTCCTTCTCGGCCTGCTGCACCGCGGGGTTGAAGTAGACCCGGTCCCGCTCGTCGTTCTGGGCCTGCTGGAAGACCGGGTCGGCGGCCGCCTTCTTCCAGTCGTTGACGAACGGGGTGCCGAGGCCGGAGTGCGAGGCGCTGCCGTTGTCCCGCTCCAGCGCGGGCAGGTACTTGGCCAGCACGTTGCCGGACTCGAGCGCGGTGTAGTGCTTCACCAGGTCCAGCATGTCGCCGGTGCCCGAACAGAACCCGATGATGCCGGCGGTGTAGCCGCGGCCGTCGCCGATGTCCTCGATGTACTTGTACTGCGCCTTCCAGTCGAGCGAGGAGTTCTCCGCGCTGGAGACGAGCTCCATCGCGATCTCCTTCTTGTGCGGGTCGGTGAGGTTGACCGTGCCGGCCGCGCCGGCGGTGGTCGCGCCGGTGCCGGCCAGCACCGCCGCCGCCAGCGCCACGCCGAGCACCGCACGACGGGTGGACCTGAGCTGCATGACATGCTCCTGTCGTTAGGAATCTTTCCTAACGAGCGATTGAAGCGCCAAGTCCCGCCCTCCACAAGGGGCTGAACCGAACCTCCGCAAATGTGTGGACAGCACGAAGGAGGGCCCCGGCGAACCGGGGCCCTCCTTCTGACCGTCCGTCGGCTACGCGCCGCGCAGCACCGCACCGGTGCGCTGCTGGGCCGTCGCCACGGCCGACTCGCGGGCGGCCGAGGCCTCGTCCGCGGTCAGCGTGCGGTCGGTGGCCCGGAACCGCAGCGCGTAGGCCAGCGACTTCTTGCCCTCGCCCACCTGCTCGCCGGTGAACACGTCGAACAGCCGGATCGCCTCCAGCAGCTCGCCGGCCCCGTCGCGCAGGGCGGCCTCCACCTCGGCGGCCGGCACGGCGGTGTCCACGATCAGCGCCACGTCCTGGGTCGCCACCGGGAAGCCGGAGACGGTCGGACCCTCGACCCGCCGCTCGCCGTCGGCGGCGAGCGCGTCCAGGTCCAGCTCCATCACGGCGGTGCGCTCGGGCAGGTGCATCGCCTTGACCACCCGCGGGTGCAGCTCGCCGGCGTGGCCGACCACCCGGTCGGTGCCGGCCACCACGAGCTCGGCGCACCGGCCCGGGTGCCACGGGGCGTACTGGGCGACCCGGGTGGTCAGCTCCACCCCGGCCGCGCGGGCCACCACCCGGGCGGCCTCGATCGCGTCCGCCCAGGAGGCCTGCGCGCCCTTGCCCCACCAGCCCGACGGCAGCCGCTCGCCGGCCAGCGCCACCGCGACGTGCCGCGGCTGCTGGGGCAGCGCCTCGTTCAGCGCGGCCAGCTCGGCGTCCGAGGGGCGCCGGTCCACGGCCGGGCGCGGGGCCACCTTGGGCTCGGCGTCCGGCTGGAAGACGATGCTCTGCTCGAAGACGGCCAGGTCGGTGTTGCCCCGGCCGACGTTGCGCCGCAGCGCACCGAGCAGGCCCGGCAGCAGCGTGGTGCGCAGCGCCGGCTCCTCGTCGTTGAGCGGGTTGACCAGCTTGACGGTGCGCCGGCGCTCGTCCCCCGCCGCCAGGCCGAGCGCGTCGAACGCCGCGTCGCCCAGGAACGGGTAGTTGTTGACCTCGACGTAGCCGGCCCCGGCCAGCGCCACGCCGACCCGGCGGTGCATCCGCTGGGCGGCCGTCAGGCCCTGGCCCGGCGGCACCTGCGGCATCCGGGCGGGCACGTTGTCGTAGCCCTCCAGCCGGATGACCTCCTCCGCCAGGTCGTTGGGGTCGGTCAGGTCGGGACGCCAGGTCGGCGGGGTGACCTCCAGCACGTCGGCGCCGACCACGGTGCAGCCGACCTCCTGCAGGCGGCGGGTGACCGTCTCGCGGCCGTACTCCGTGCCCGCGACCCGGTCCGGCAGGTCGGCGGCGATGGTGATGGTGCGCACCGGGTGCGGAGCGGCGATGTCGGTGACGCCCGCCTCGGCGGTGCCCCCGGCGATCAGCACCAGCAGGTCCACCGCGCGCTGCGCGGCGGCCCGGGCCGCCTCCGGGTCCACCCCGCGCTCGAAGCGCTTGGAGGCCTCCGAGGGCAGCTTGTGCCGCTTGGCGGTGCGGGCGATCGAGACCGGGTCGAAGTGCGCGGCCTCGATGATCACCTCGGTGGTGCCGGTGACCACGCCGGTCTCCGCGTCCACCACCGGGTCGAGGATCTCGGTGCTGGCCCCGCCCATCACGCCGGCCAGGCCGATCGGACCGGAGTTGTCGCAGATCAGCAGGTCCTCGGCGGACAGCTCGCGCCGCTGCCCGTCCAGCGTGGTGAGCACCTCGCCCGGCTCGGCGCGGCGGACCTGGATCGGCCCGTCCACCCGGTTGCGGTCGTAGGCGTGCAGCGGCTGGCCGACCTCGAGCATCACGTAGTTGGTGATGTCCACGGCCAGCGAGATCGGGCGCACGTGCATCTTCTGCAGGCGGCGCTGCAGCCAGATCGGCGACTTGGCGGCCGGGTCGACGCCGACCACGGTGCGGGCCACGAACCGGTCGCAGCCGGCCGGGTCGGCCACCTTGACCAGGTAGCCGTAGGAGTTGGCCGGCGGCACGTCCAGCAGCGCCGGGTCGGCCAGCGGCAGGCCGAAGGCGGTGGCCGCCTCCCGGGCCACGCCGCGCATCGACAGGCAGTAGCCGCGGTCGGGGGTGACCGCGATGTCCAGCACCTCGTCGACCAGCTCCAGCAGCTCGATCGCGTCGGTGCCGGGGACGTACTCCGGCGGCAGCACGATGATGCCGTCGTGGTCGTCGCCCATGCCGAGCTCGCGGGCCGAGCAGATCATGCCGGCCGAGGTGTGGCCGTAGGTCTGCCGCGCGGCGATCGGGAACGGACCGGGCAGCACGGCGCCGGGCAGCACCACGACCACCTTGTCGCCGACCGCGAAGTTGCGCGCACCGCAGACGATCTCCTGCGGCTCGCCGGTGCCGTTGGCGTCGCCGACGTTGACGAAGCAGTGCCGGATCGGCTTCTTGAAGCCGGTCAGCTCCTCGATCGAGAGCACCTCGCCGACCACCAGCGGGCCCTTGAGGTCGCCGCCGAGCTGCTCGACGGTCTCGACCTCCAGGCCGGCCTGGATCAGCTTCTCGGCGACCTCGCGGCCGGTCACGCCGGCCGGCAGGTCGACGTACTCACGCAGCCAGGAAAGCGGGACGCGCATCAGATCTCCACCCCGAACGGGAGGGTGAAGCGCACGTCCCCCTCCACCATGTCGCGCATGTCGGCGACGTTGTGACGGTTCATCAGGATTCGCTCCAGGCCCAGGCCGAAGGCGAAGCCGCTGTAGCGCTCCGGGTCCACCCCGGCGGCGACCAGCACCCGCGGGTTGACCACGCCGCACCCGCCGAGCTCGATCCAGCCCTCCGAGGAGCAGGTCCGGCACGGCTGGTCCGGGTTGCCCACGCTCTCGCCGCGGCAGACGAAGCAGAGCAGGTCCACCTCGGCGCTCGGCTCGGTGAACGGGAAGTAGGAGGGCCGCCAGCGCAGCGGCAGCTCGTCGCCGATCAGCTTGGAGACCAGCAGCTCGATGGTGCCCTTGAGGTCGGCGAAGGTGATGCCCTCGTCCACCGCGAGACCCTCGACCTGGCGGAACACCGGGGTGTGGGTGGCGTCCAGCTCGTCGGTCCGGTAGACCCGGCCCGGCGCGACGGTGTAGATCGGCGGGTGGCCGGCCAGCATGGTACGGATCTGCACCGGCGAGGTCTGGGTGCGCAGCACCATGCCGGAGTCGGGCGAGCCGTCGGCCGCGGCCACGAAGAAGGTGTCCTGCATCGAGCGGGCCGGGTGGTCCGGGCCGAGGTTGAGCGCGTCGAAGTTGAGCCACTCGGCCTCGACCTCGGGGCCCTCGGCGATCGAGTACCCCATCGCGACGAAGGTGTCCTCGATCCGCTCGGCCATCGTGGTCAGCGGGTGCCGGGCGCCGCGCGGGGCGCGGTCGTACGGCAGCGTGACGTCCACCGCCTCCTCGACCAGCACCCGGGCGTCGCGCTCGGCCTCCAGCTCCACCTGACGCTTCGCCAGCGCTTGGTTGACCGCGCCGCGGGCCTGGCCGATCAGCTTGCCGGCCGCGGCCTTGGCGTGCGGCGGCAGCGCACCGATCTCGCGGTTGGCCAGCGAGAGCGCGGAGCGGTCGCCGGTGTGCGCGACCTTGGCCTGCTTCAACTCGTCCAGGCTGGTCGCGGCGGCAAAGGCCGCGACGGCCTCGTCGCGGGCGCGCTCGACCTCTTCGGGCTTCAATGCCTCGACCTCGACCGGATCGTAGGACTTATTGGGTGCCGACATCTCGATGTTTTCCCGTGCTCCTGCTCGTCTGAGTGGCGTTACACCAGGTCGAGTGTAGTCGCAGGGAGTACACCGGCCCGGTGCGGTCTCGCCCACCGGGCCCGTTGCCGACCGTCAGGTCAGACCATGAAGTCGGGCACCCCGGCGGGCAGGATGAATCGGAACCGGGCACCGCCGCCGGGCGCCCGGTCGATCCGGATCGTCCCGCCGTGCGCCTCGACGATGCCCTTGACGATGTAGAGGCCCAGGCCGGTCCCGCCGCGCTTGGAGCCGCGCCAGAAGCGGGTGAAGACGCGCGGCATCGACTCCTCCGGGATGCCGCTGCCTTCGTCGCTCACGGTGACCGCCGTCCCCTCCACGATCCGGGGCGGTGTCCCCGGGTGCTCCCAACTGGCCGGCTCCACGATCTCCTTGGCCGGCGTCACCTCGATGGTGACAGTTCCCTCGCCGTGCCGCACCGCGTTTTCCAGCAGGTTGGCGAGCACCTGGTCCACCTTGTCCGGGTCCGCCCACTGCTGCGGCAGGTCCTCGGCGAGCCGGATGTCGAACCGCTCCGGCGGCAGCCCCGCCGCCACCTTGCCGTCCACCTGCCGGTGCACCGCGGCCCCCAGGTCCACCACCTGCTTGCGCACCTCCAGCCGGCCGGCGTCGATCCGGGAGATGTCCAGCAGCTCGGCGATCAGCCGGGTCACCCGGTCCGCGTCGGCGTTGACGGTCTCCAGCATCACCCGCTTCTGACCGTCCGTGAACCGCTCCCACTTGTTCAGCAGGGTGGCGGTGAAGCCCTTGACGCTGGTCAGCGGGGAGCGCAGCTCGTGCGCCACAGTGGCGATCAGCTCGGCGTGCGCGCGCTCGGTGCGCCGCCGGGCCTCGGTGCCGCGCAGCGCCACCACCAGGGTGTGCAGCGGCCCGCCGCGCCCCCGGCGCAGGTAGGAGGCCGAGACCAGCACCTCGCGCCCCGAGCCGGGCAGCAGCAGGTTGCGCTCCGGCTGCCGGGTGCGGATCGCCAGGCCGCCGTACGGGTCGGTCAGCTCCCACCAGCGGCGCCCGTCCAGGTCCTCCAGCGGCAGCGCCTCGGCCAGCGGCCGGCCCAGCGCCGCGCGCGGGCTGATCCCGGTCAGCCGCGCCGCCGCCCGGTTGAAGGTGACCACCAGCCCGTCCCGGTCGGCGACCACCAGCCCGTCCGGCAGGTCGTCAGGATCCAGCGGCCCTGCGGTGCCCCCCGACCGCGGCAGATCCTCGCTGGCGACCATGGGTGTCCTCCCGATCCCACACGTCTCGCGCACTTGGCCCCCGCCGAATCCGACCCTAGCGCTCCGTGCCCGGCGCGCGACACCCTGCGGGCGAACGCTGTGCCCGGGCCGAGGCATAGAGGCAGACGGCGGCGGCCGTGGCGAGGTTGAGGCTCTCGGCGTGCCCGTGGATGGGTACGCGCACCACCTCGTCGGCGAGTGCGCGGGTCTCCTCCGGCAGGCCCCAGGCCTCGTTGCCGAAGATCCAGGCGGTCGGCGCGCCCAGCGTGCCCTCGTCCAGCTCGTGGTCCAGGTCGCGCTCGCCCGCGCCGTCGGCGGCCAGCAGGCGCACGCCGGTCTCCCGCAGCCGGGCCACCACCTGTTCGACCGGCACCCCCACCGCCACCGGCAGGTGGAACAGGCTGCCGACCGAGGCGCGCACCGCCTTGGGGTTGTACAGGTCCACCGAGGCGTCGGTCAGCACCACCGCGTCCGCGCCGGCCGCGTCCGCGGTGCGCAGCACGGTGCCGGCGTTGCCGGGGTCGCGCACGTTGGCCAGCACCGCGACCAGCTTGGGCCGCCGGCGCAGCACCTCCTCGAAGGGGGTGTCCAGGAACCGGCAGAGCGCCACGATGCCCTGCGGGGTGACGGTGTCGCAGATGTCCGCGATCACCTCGTCGGTGGCGGTCAGCACCGGCAGACCGTCGGCCCGGGCCGCCCGGACGATGTCGGCGTGCCGGTCGGCGGCCTCCGGGGTCAGGTACACCTCCACCACCGCGTGCTCGCCCCCGGGCAGGGTGCCGAAGGCCACCGCCTCGCGGACCGCCTGCGGCCCCTCGGCGAGGAAGCGGCGGTCCTTGCCGCGCTGGGCCCGCCGGGCCAGCTTGCGCGCGGCGATCACCCGCGGCGAGCGGAGCGAGCTGAGCAGGGGGGTGTCGGTGCTGACCATGGTTCGCTTCCTGGGGAGTTGTCAAACGCCAGACCCGCAGGCCCCTACGGGAGAGCCTGCGGGTCTGCGGGTGCTACGACGATCAGGCGGCGTCAGCGGCGACCTTGGGCGCGTTGACGTCGGCCGGCAGCGCCTTCTGGGCGGCCTCGACGAGCGCGGCGAAGGCACCCGGGTCGTTGACGGCCAGGTCGGCCAGCATCTTGCGGTCGATCTCGATGCTGGCGGCCTTCAGGCCCTGCACGAAGCGGTTGTAGGTCATGCCGTTGGCACGAGCGGCCGCGTTGATGCGCTGGATCCAGAGCTGACGGAAGTCGCCCTTGCGCTTCTTGCGGTCGTTGTAGTTGTAGACCAGCGAGTGGGTGACCTGCTCCTTGGCCTTGCGGTAAAGGCGCGAGCGCTGGCCGCGGTAACCGCTGGCGCGCTCGAGGATGACCCGGCGCTTCTTGTGGGCGTTCACTGCCCGCTTGACGCGTGCCACTTCATTACTCCTTGGGTTGGACCACGGACTACTTCACGTGGTCCGTCATTCGAATAGGTCGGGAAGGATCAGCCGGGCGCCGCAGTGGGGACCGCGGCGGGCGATCACTTGCCGAGAAGCTTCTTGATCTTCTTGGCGTCCGCGGGGGCCATCTCGGCGGTGCCGGTCAGACGGCGGGTCAGCGTGGAGGGCTTGTGCTCCAGGAGGTGGCGCTTGCCGGCGCGCTCGCGCAGCACCTTGCCCGAGCCCGTGATCTTGAAGCGCTTGCTGGCGCCACTGTGCGTCTTCTGCTTCGGCATGTCGCCGTATCTCCTCGTCGGTCCGCCCCGGCCCGCGTGCTGCCACGCGGGCCAAGGCGCTGGGTGTTTCCGGTCACCGGGGCGGGAGCCCCGGAACCGCGGTGGCCGGATCACTCAGCCCGCCCGAGCCAGTGGCTCAGGCGTCCTGGGCGACCTCGGCCGGCTTGTCGGCCTCGGCGGCGGTGTCGCCGGCCTCGACCTCGTCCTCGGAATCGTCGTCCTCGTCGGCGGCAGCCTCGGCGGCGGCGTTCTCGGCCTCAAGCGCGGCGTCCTCGTCCGCGGCGTCGTCGGCCTCGGCACCGGCGGTCCGGCCCAGGCGCTCGGCCTTGCGGGCGTCCTGCGCGGCGCGGGCCTCGGCCATCGCCTCGGTCTTCTTCTTGTGCGGGCCGAGAACCATGATCATGTTCCGGCCGTCCTGCTTGGCCGAGCTCTCGACGAAGCCCAGGTCCTGGACGTCGTTGGCGAGCCGCTGCAGCAGTCGGAAGCCCAGCTCGGGGCGGGACTGCTCACGACCGCGGAACATGATCGTGATCTTGACCTTGTCGCCCTGCTTGAGGAACCGGACGACGTGACCCTTCTTGGTGTCATAGTCGTGCGGGTCGATCTTCGGCCGGAGCTTCATCTCCTTGATGACCGTGTGCGCCTGGTTCTTGCGCGCCTCACGGGCCTTCATGGCCGACTCGTACTTGAACTTGCCGTAGTCCATGAGCTTGCACACCGGCGGCCGGGCGGTCGCCGCGACCTCGACCAGGTCGAGGTCGTACTCCTGCGCGAGCTCCAGCGCCTTGGCAAGCGGCACGATGCCGACCTGCTCGCCGCTGGGACCGACGAGTCGCACCTCGGGGACGCGAATCCGGTCGTTGATGCGGGGCTCGGTGCTGATGGGGCCTCCTCGGTTGCACCTTCTGCGATGCGGCCGTCAGGCAGGCGGTCGCACGTAGTGGACTTCGACCACTGGGCGGGGCTTCATGCGTGCTGCGCTACCGACGGCACCGCGGCACGAAAAAAGCCCCGCTCGATAACAAGCGGGGCTCCACACGACCGGGGGCGGCGCCCTGGGGCGCTGCGGGCGAGCGGATCATCACTGACTGCTCGCGGACCGGGACCCGTCGACCCGGAGGTCGACCAGGTGGGAGGTGGAACCTCCACTTGCTGGCCGGGCACGGTGAAGCGCCAGGCCGGTCATTGGGAAACTGTACACCACTCGGGGGTGAACCGTCGCCGGGTACGCTGCCAGGGCCAGACTCCCCACCGTACGGAATGAGCCCCACCGTGAGCAGCGAGCCGACCGGAACCGACGAGACCCCCGACTTCGACGACCTGACCCGCGACATCGCGGAGGTGCCGGCGGTCGAGGTGATCACCACCGTCGCGGTCCACCTGATGAGCGCCGCCGCGGTCAAGTGCGGGCTCGCCGAGGGCGGCGAGAAGGACAAGGACCTGGACGAGGCGCGCAAGCTGATCACCGCACTGGCCGGCCTGGTCACCGCCGGGGCGCCGGAGATCTCCAACTTCCACGCCGCCCCGCTGCGCGACGGCCTGCGCTCGCTGCAGCTGGCCTTCCGCGAGGCCTCGCTGGTGCCGGACGCGCCGGGCGCCGGGCCGGGCGAGAAGTTCACCGGCCCCGTCTACTCCTGAGCCGCGCCCGGTCCGCGCTGAGCCGCGCCCGCGCTGCTCCCGGGCCGCGCCCGGCCGCTGCGGCTACCGGTCCCTGAGGTAGAAGGCGCTCCCCGTCGAACCGGCGGGGAGCAGCGCCAGGTCCAGCCCGCGGGCCAGCCGGACCCGCAGCACCGGATCGGCGGCCAGCGCGCCGGCCAGCCGCTGGGCCAGCTCCTGGACCGGGGCGCCCGCCTCCAGTTCCAGCGCCAGCACCGCGTCGGTCTCGCTCCCGGCGCGCAGCTCGGCCCCGGTCACCTGCGGCTCGGCCGCCAGCAGGGCCAGCACCGCGGCCCGGACCTCCTGGTCCTCGACCGGCGGCCGCCAGACCCGGTTCTCCGCCACCGCGCGCATCCGGGCACCGGTCAGCTCGTAGGTCACCGGCCCGGCGGGATCGATCAGCAGCACGTCGGCCTGCTCCGCGTACGCGGTCAGCACCGCCTGCGGGGCCGCCACCGGCGCCGGCCGGGCGCCCGGCTGCCAGGCCTCCAGCGCGGCCAGCGAGGTGAAGGCGGGCAGCGCCCGCCGCCCGTCCGGCGCCTGCAGCACCGGGACCGCCATGTCGCTGGTCTTCTCGTGCTGGTGCCCGTGCGCGTCCACCTCGACCTCGCCGAGCAGGGCCACGATCGGCACCATCAGCCGGGCGCCGGTCAGCAGCTCCAGCACGGCGGGTTCGGTGCGGCGGTCGCGGGCGTAGTCGGCCAGCGCGGCGGCCAGCGCCGGATCGGCGGCGCCGTCGTCGCCGGCGAAGCCGGAGTCGGGGATGTTCTTGCGGTCCACCCGGCGAGCCTAGCCGCTGCGCGCCCGGCCGCCGCGCACAGTGGGTGGCATGACCGAGGTACTGCTGGCGGTCGGCACCGAGAAGGGCCTCTTCCTGGGCCTGAGCTACGGGCGCCGCGACTGGGCGTTCACCGGACCGCACTTCCCGATGAACGCGGTGTACGCGATCGGCATCGACCGCCGGGAGGGGCGCACCCGGATCCTGGTCGGCGCGGACAGCAGCCACTGGGGCCCGTCGGTCTGGCGCTCCGACGACCTGGGCAAGACCTGGAACGAGCCCGAGCGCCCGGCGCTGAGGTTCCCCGAGCACACCGGTGCCTCGCTGACCCGGCTCTGGCAGCTGCAGCCGGCCGGCCCGGAGGCCCGCGGCGTGGTCTACGCCGGGACCGAGCCGGCCGCGCTGTTCCGCTCCACCGACGCGGGCGAGACCTTCGAGCTGGTCGAGCCGCTCTGGGCGCACCCGCAGCGCGAGCAGTGGGGCGAGGGCTTCGGCGGCCAGGGCCTGCACACGATCCTGACCGACCCCCGGGACCCGGACCGGCTGACCGTGGCCGTCTCCTCCGGCGGCGTCTACCGCACCACCGACGGCGGCGCCAGCTGGTCCCCGTCCAACGCCGGGATCCGGGTCTCCTTCCTGCCCGAGGAGTACCCCGAGTTCGGGCAGTGCGTGCACAAGATCGCCCCCGACCCGACCGCCCCGGACCGGCTGCTGCTGCAGAACCACGGCGGCGTCTTCCGCAGCGACGACGCGGGCGCCCACTGGCACCCGGTGGAGACCGGCCTGCCGGCCGTCTTCGGCTTCGCGGTGGCCGCGCACCCGCGGCGCGCCGGGGTGGCCTACCTGGCCCCGCTGGAGGCCGACTACATGCGGATGCCGCCCGGGCGGCGCTGCCGGATCTACCGGACCGAGGACGGCGGCGCCCACTGGGAACCGCTGGGCAACGGACTGCCGGACGACGACCACTACGGCGTGGTGCTGCGCGACGCACTGCGCTGCGACGACGCGGACCCGGCCGGGGTCTACTTCGGCAACCGCAACGGCGAGCTGTACGCCAGTGCGGACGAGGGCGACAGCTGGCGGCTGCTCGCCTCGCACCTGCCGGACGTCCTGTGCGTGCGGGCCGCGGTGGTCGGCTGAGGCCGGTCCGGTGACGGCGGTCGGCGGTGACCGGGCCCGCTACGACCGGGCCACCGCGCACCTGGAGGCGCCGCTGGCGGTCGTGGACCTGGCCGCCTTCGACGCCAACGCCGCGGACCTGGTGCGCCGGGCCGGCGGCAAGCCGATCCGGGTGGCCAGCAAGTCGGTGCGCTGCCGCGCCCTGCTGGAGCGGGCGCTGGCCCGGCCGGGCTTCGCCGGGATCATGAGCTTCACCCTCGCCGAGTCGATCTGGCTGGCCCGGTCCGGCTTCACCGACCTGCTGCTCGCCTACCCGTCCACCGACCGGGCGGGCTTCGCCGAGCTGACGGCGGACCGGGAGCTGGCCGGGCGGATCACCGTACTGGTGGACGACCCGGCGCAGCTGGAGCTGATCGAGCGGGCCCGCGGCGGCGGCTGCGAGGTGCGGGTCTGCCTGGAACTGGACACCGCGCTGCACCTGCTCGGCGGCCTGGTCCGGATCGGCGCCCGGCGCTCCCCGCTGCGCACCCCCGCGGACCTGGTCGCGCTGGCCGAGCTGGTGCGGCGGCGGCCCGGGTTCCGGGTGGTCGGGCTGCTGGCCTACGAGGGCCACGTGGCCGGGGTGGGCGACCGGCTGCCGGGCCGTCCGGTCCGCTCCCGGACGGTCCGGCTGGTGCAGGCCCGGGCGCGGGCGGAGCTGGCCGGGCGGCGGGCCGCGGTGGTCCGGGCGGTGCGCCGGGTGGCCGAGCTCGAGTTCGTCAACGGCGGCGGCACCGGCAGCGTGCACAGCACCGCGGCGGAGGCGGCGGTGACCGAGGTCGCGGCCGGCTCCGGGCTCTACCACCCCCGGCTCTTCGACAACTACCGCGCGTTCCGCGGCCGGCCGGCCGCGCTCTTCGCCCAGCCGGTGGTGCGCCGGCCCGGGGCGGGCGTGGTCACCGTGCTGGGCGGCGGCTACCCGGCCTCCGGTGCGGCGGGCCGGGACCGCTCCCCCGTGCCGTACCTGCCGGCCGGGCTGCGCTACGACCCGCAGGAGGGGGCCGGCGAGGTGCAGACCCCGCTGCTCGGGGCGGCGGCGGACCGGCTGCGGATCGGCGACCGGGTCTGGTTCCGGCACGCCAAGGCGGGCGAGCTGTGCGAGCGGTTCGCCGAGCTGCACCTGGTGTCGGGGGACACCGTGGTGGCCACCGTGCCGACCTACCGGGGCGAGGGGAAGACGTTCCTGTGAGCGGGGGCCCGCCCGGGCGGCGGGCCCCCGCTGACGGCGGCTCAGGTGGTGGTGCCGTCGCCCGTACCGGTGCCGGTGCCGCCACCGCCGCTGCCGTTGCCCAGGCGCTTGCCGGTGAAGTCCTTGATCCCGCTCACGATGCTGTCCATCTGGGAGACCGCCGGCGCCTTGTCCGCCTGGTCGAAGCCGAGCCGGACCGCGACCAGGCCCTTGCCGTCGGCGGTCGGGAAGACCACCGACTCGACCGTGCCGCTGTTGCCCTGGCTCGCGGTGATCTGCCAGCGGACCAGGTAGCCGCTGCGGCCGGCCACGGTGACCGCCTCGGACTTGAGCTCCTGGTGCGAGGTGCTGTTCGGGTACGACTCCTCGGCCGCCTTGACGATGTCCGCCTTGGCCGCCGCCTGCGCGTCCTGGCCGGCGACCTGGACGGTGTTCACGCCGCCCAGCGAGCAGGTGGCGTTGGCGTCGGCACCGCTCCCGCTGCCGCTGCCGGCCGGGCACTGGTAGGTGCCGATGGTCAGGTAGGCGGTGCCGTCGTTGGCGGTGCCGCCCTGCCAGCCGCTGGGGATCGGCAGCGCGACGCCGTCGGCCAGGTCGATCGCGGTCTTCGCGTTCTTCCCGCCGGGCAGGCCGGGCATCCCGGGCAGGCCCGGGAAGCCGTAGCCGTTCCCGCCGCCGTTGCCGTTGCCGCCGGGTCCGTTGCCGTTGCCGCCGCCGTTGCCGCCGGATCCGTTGCCGCCCGATCCGTTGCTGCCGTCGGAGGAGCCGCCGCCACCGTTCCCGGTGCCGTTCCCCTGGCCGCGCTTGTGCTTCCCGAGGAAGTCCTGGGACGCCACCGCGCGCTGGTTGCGGTCGTGGTGGTCCACCGCGAGGTAGGTCACCCCGGAGCCGACCGCCAGACCCAGCACACCGGCCACCGCCGCGGCCACCACCACGGGCTTGCGCAGCTTCGTCAGCAGCGCGGGCCTCTTCGGCGGCACGGGGGCGCCGGCGCCCCAGGCGAACTCGCCGTCGCCGGGGCCGGCCGGGCCGCCGGGCGCACCGGGTGCACCGGGCGCCTCCGCGCCGGACTCGGCCTGCACCGTGCCGGTGGGCTCGGCGGGCATCTCGGGGTAGCGGACGGCGCCCTCCTCGACCAGCTCGCCCCGGATCACCTTGGTGGCGTCCAGCACGGCGGTGTCCTCGAGGTCGGCCGCGCCCTGGGCCGGGCGGGTCCGGGCGGTCCAGCCGGTGCCGTCCCACCAGCGCTCGGGCCGGGGGACCGTAGTGGTGTCCTTCGGGTCCGGGTACCACCCGGCCGGAATCTTCGCTTCGCTCACATCAGGAAATGTATGGGCCCGCGGATAAACGCGATATCAAGCGGACCGTCGAATCGGGCGATTTCGCATGAGATTACGGTGAGAGTCGGCGCGCAACGCGGAACGACAACGGTCACCACTGCAGCCTTTGGATCTTTGTCCAATCTGAGGTTCACTTCCGTGCAGGACGAGCCGCCGCTTCAGGAGAGGACCGCGATGGCCGGGAACCGCGATCACGACCAGGTCGACCACGGCCACGACGGGCACGGCGGACACGCGCACGAGCACGACGGACACGGGCACGACGGACACGCGCACGGGCACGGCGGGCACGGCGGCCACTCGCACGGCGTCGCCGCCGACGCCGACCGGCGCTGGCTGACCAGCGCGCTCGCACTGATCGTGGTCTTCATGGCCGCCGAGGTGGTGGTCGGCTTCGCCGCCCACTCGCTGGCCCTGATCTCCGACGCGGCGCACATGCTCACCGACGCGGCCTCGATCGTGCTCGCCCTGGTCGCCATGCGGCTGGCCGCCAAGCCCGCCCGCGGCGGGTACACCTACGGCCTCAAGCGCGCCGAGATCCTCTCCGCGCAGGCCAACGGCGTCACCCTGCTGGTCCTCTCCGCCTGGCTGGGCCACGAGGCGGTGCGCCGGCTGATCGAGCCGCCCGCGGTGCAGGGCGGGCTGGTGCTGGTCACCGCGCTGGTCGGGGTCGTGGTGAACATCGCGGCCGCCTGGTGCATGTCCAAGGCCAACCGGAGCTCGCTGAACGTCGAGGGCGCCTTCCAGCACGTCCTCACCGACCTGTACGCCTTCATCGCCACCGCGGTGGCCGGCCTGATCATGCTGACCACCGGCTTCGCCCGGGCCGACGCGATCGCCTCGCTGATCGTGGTGGTGCTGATGCTCAAGGCGGGCATCGGCCTGGTCCGCGACTCCGGCCGGATCTTCCTGGAGGCCGCCCCCGCCGGGGTCGACCCGGACGCCCTGGCGGACCGCCTGGTGGACGCCCCGCTGGTGGAGGAGATCCACGACCTGCACGTCTGGGAGATCACCTCGGGCCAGCCGGCGCTGTCGGCGCACATCCTGGTCGCGCCCGGCGGCGACTGCCACGCCGTCCGCCGCGAGCTGCAGCGCCGGCTCCGCGAGGAGTACCGGATCACCCACACCACGCTCCAGGTGGACCACGTGGGCGAGGACGACGAGCAGGACCTGCTGCAGATCACCGACCCGGCCGCGGCCGGCGCCGCTGCCGACCACTGCGCGGACTCGCACGGTCCGGTGCACCGCAGCGGGCCGCACCCGCACTGATCGGAATGCGGGCGGGCGGCGGCGCGTTGCGGTCGATCATGACGACTCCGCTGCACTACGCCGCTTTCACCACCGATCCCGCCGGCGGCAACAAGGCCGGCGTGGTCCCGGCCGCCGACGGGCTGACGGACCCGCAGATGCTGGCCCTCGCCGCCGAGCTGGGCTACTCGGAGACCGCCTTCCTGGTCGCCGACCCCGCGGTGGGCGAGCGCGGCTACCGGGTGCGGTACTTCGCGCCGACCCTGGAGGTGCCGTTCTGCGGCCACGCCACGGTGGCCGCGGCCGTCGCGGTGGCCGAGCGGGAGGGTCCCGGCGAGCTGGTCTTCGCGACGAAGGCCGGCACCGTCCCGGTCAGCGTCACCCCCGGGCCGGACGGCGTGCTGCGCGCCACCCTCACCAGCGTCGAGCCGCACCAGGACGAGGTGCCGGCCGCCGACCTCGCCGAGGCGCTCGCCGCCCTCGGCTGGCCGGCCGCCGACCTGGACCCCGCCTTCCCGCCCCGCTACGCCTACGCCGGCGCCCGCCACCTGGTGCTGGCCGCCGCCACCCGCGAGCGCCTCGCCGACCTCGACTACGACTTCGACCGGCTGGCCGCCTTCATGACGGCCCGTGACCTGATCACCCTGCAGCTGGTCTGGCGCGCGTCCGAGACCGTCTTCCACGTCCGCAACCCGTTCCCGGTCGGCGGCGTGGTCGAGGACCCGGCCACCGGCGCCGCGGCCGCCGCCTTCGGCGCGTACCTGCGCGAGCTGGGCCTGGTCCCGGCCGAGGCGCGGCTGACGCTGCACCAGGGCGAGGACCAGGGCAGCCCGGGCGAGCTGCTGGTCGAGCTGCGCGCGGGCGACTCCCGGGTGCGCGTCTCCGGCGCGGCGGTGCGCCTGCCCGGCTGATTGTCGGCGCGGTGCGGGATGATCGTGCGGTGACCCTGATGCTGCTCGACACCGCCAGCCTCTACTTCCGGGCCTACTTCGGCGTCCCGGAGTCCGTGAAGGCCCCGGACGGCACCCCGGTGAACGCCGTCCGCGGCCTGCTCGACTTCATCACCCGGCTGGTCCAGGACCACCACCCCGACCGGCTGGTCGCCTGCATGGACGCCGACTGGCGCCCGCAGTGGCGGGTCGACCTGGTCCCCTCCTACAAGACGCACCGCCTGGCCGGGGCGAGCGAGGTGGCGGAGGAGATCCCGGACACCCTCTCCCCCCAGGTCCCGGTGATCGAGCAGGTGCTGGACGCGCTCGGCATCGCCCGCGTCGGCGTGGCCGGCTACGAGGCGGACGACGTGATCGGGACCCTGGCCACCGCCGCCACCACCCCGGTCCGGATCGTCACCGGCGACCGGGACCTCTTCCAACTGGTCGACGACGCCCGCGGCGTGCAGGTCGTCTACCCCCTCAAGGGGGTCGGCAACGCCCAGGTGATCGACGAGGCCGCGCTGCGCGAGAAGTACGGCGTCACGGGCACCGAGTACGCCGACATGGCCGCCCTGCGCGGCGACCCCAGCGACGGCCTCCCGGGGGTCAAGGGCATCGGCGAGAAGACCGCCGCCCAACTCATCCGCGAGTACGGCGACCTGGCCGGCATCCGCGCCGCCGCCGCCGACCCCCTCTCCAAGCTCACCCCCGCCCGCCGCAAGAACATCCTCGAAGGCGCCGCCTACCTCGACGTCGCCCCCACCGTCGTCCGCGTCGCCACCGACGTCCCCCTCCCCGACTTCGACCCACTGCTCCCCCACGAGCCCCTCGACCCCATGACCCTCGAAGCCCTCACCATCCGCTGGGGGCTGGGCACCTCCCTCACCCGCCTCCTCGACACCCTCGCCCAGGACGGAACGAACACCTGAGGCCCGGCCCCGGCGTGTCCCGCTCCCCCGGTCCGACCGGAGTCCGGACCGCCGGCGGCGGTTACCGTGACCGGGCCGTCCGCCCGCCCCGGGCCGGACACGCCCGTGCCACCAGGAGGACCACCGCGTGACGATCGAGCTCCGCCACCACACCGCCCTCGGCGTGCAGACCCGCCAGGACCTGCTGGACGTCTACGCCGATGTCCGCGCGCCCTTGCTGCACCTGGCCAACTACGGCATCGAGGCGTTCACCGAGCGCCTCGACCGGCACGCCGACGAGCCCGGCTTCGAACTCGTCCTCGGCTACGACGGCGACGTCCCGGTCGGCTACGCCTACGGCAACACCGTCGACGCCGGCGACCGCTACTGGAAGCGCATGGCCGAGCCACTGCCCGGGGGATTCACCGACTCCCTCGTGCTGGCCCTCAAGGAGATCGGCGTCCGCATCCCCTGGCGGGGCACCGGCACCGCCCGCCGCCTCCACGACGAACTCCTCGCCCACCGCGCCGAGGACCGCGTCACCCTGATGGTCAATCCGCTCGCCGGCGACGGCAAGGTCCAGGCCCTGTACGAGTCCTGGGGATATCACGCCTTCAACAGCCAGGAGCCGACGGCCGACTCGCCCCGCCTCGTCGTCATGGTCCGCCCGCGCCGACTCCGGCGCAGGAGCGTTGCCGTGTCCAGCGTGATCGTCGGCGGCTGACGCAGCGGGCCCGCCGACACGGCACGGTCCGGGGCTTCTCCGTGGCTCTGGCCGCGGGCTCCGGTCCGGCCCGCGGTTCTCGATCGAGGACCGGTTCGGCAACGTGATCCGGCTGCCCGGCTCAGGCGAAGGTCACGACGGCTGCCATCCACTGGTGGTCGCAGGTACCGACGGCCGCGTAGGCACCGGCAGCGGTGACCGTCTTGTAGCCGGTGGCCAGTTGGTCGTCGGAGACGAAGAGCGTCGGCAACGGCGTGAACCCGTCCGCCCAGGTCGCTGCCGCGCCTCCCTGGACACCTGCGACGCCGAACACCAGCCTCGGACCGGTGCCGGTGCTCGGGGTCGCTCCGGAGTTGAAGTCCGTGCCCTTCGACCCGTTCGCGGCGGCATGCTGATCCACCGTCGTGATGTTCGCCAACTCATCCACGACCACGTGCTGTTCACCGGTCGACGGGTAGCTGAGGACGATCGTGTCGGCGGTGGACAGCGCCTTGGCCGCGGTCGCCGTGAAGACCAGGGTGCGGTCGCTCGCCGCGCCGTCGTTCTGATCGGTCGCCGTCGTGTAGGCGTTGCCCTGACTGTCGGTCACCGCGACGGTCCCGGGGTGGGTGTTGGTGAGCATCACCGGCACCACCAAGGTGTCCCCCGCTGCGACCGTCCGCCTGACCTGCACTGTCGTCGACGTCTGGTAGGCCGTCCCGCTCCCCGAGCCGACCCGGCCGACGTAGCTCGGCGCCGCCGCCGTGGCGGGGGCGGCGGTGGGGGTGGCCCGGTGCACGGTGGCGAGCACCACGGCTGCACCGATCAGCAC
This sequence comes from Kitasatospora sp. NPDC058965, assembly GCF_042741245.1. NCBI lineage: Bacteria > Bacillati > Actinomycetota > Actinomycetes > Kitasatosporales > Streptomycetaceae > Kitasatospora > Kitasatospora sp. NPDC058965. Next base: position 5,125 of record NZ_JBHYKG010000055.1, on the reverse strand, counting down.
GCCGGCGGTCAGCATCGCCAGGTGGGTGAGGAGGAACCGCCGCTGCCCCCGGGCGCGGTGCGGCGGGGCGGGCTCCGCCGGCATCGCCGGTCCGGGTGGCGCGACGTCGACGACCAGGTCGTCCGGCTCCCGCACCGGCTCCCGCACCGGCTCGGGCCCGGGCTCGGGCTCGGGCTCGGGCTCGGGCGCTGGGCTCTCGAAGCACTCGGGGCCGTCAGGTGCCGACGCGGCGCGCGCGGCCGCCGTCCAGCGCCGGTGCCACTCCTCCTCGCTGCCCCCGCAGGCCCGGACGTAGCTCCTGGTGGTGGGCCAGGAGGGCAACCGGGCGCCGGACGCCGCCTCGTACAGCGTGGTGTGGGATATCGCTCCGGTGGCGCCGGCCATCGCCCGGAAGGACGGCTTGCCCGCCTCCAGCCGCAACTGACGCAGTGCGGCGGCGAAGTCCGCCGCCGCCGCCCGCCGCTGGGCCGCGGCCCCGGCATCCGCTCCGGACGTGCTCATTCGGCGTTCCCCCGTTGTTCGATGTTGTCAGAACCCCGTCAGGGGCTACCGAACAGCTGACGGATCCCCCGGAATGGGCCTCGCTACTCCGGAAGGCGGTCACGGATTCGTCCCGACCGCTGCACCGGTCCGACGACGAAGGAGCACACAGTGCTGCGTAAGACGATCGCGACCCTGGCCCTTGCCGCGGCGGCCACGGCGGGCGTGGTGACGGCGGGCCCCGCCCAGGCCGCCCAGGGCCACTGCATCAGCGGCCCCCGAAGCGGCTGGTACCTCTGCCAGGGCAGCGCCTCGTACCACAACGTCGGGGGCATCCGGTACTCCGTGGTCAACTTCAGCCTCAGCACCGGCGGCGACGACACCCAGGTCCGGCTCTACGCGAACTCGTTCAGCGGTGCGTCCAGCCTCGTCACCGAGCGGGACTCGTCCACGATCTTCGACGACACCTACATGGGCAGCAGCTCGAGCCTCTGCATCAGCGAGGGCACCACCAAGTGGCACGCCTGCGTGAACTGAGTCCCCGCACCACCCGAACCTGACCGCGAAGGGCCGGGGCGCGTCCACCGCACCCGGCCCTTCGCCGCGCCGCCCCTCCCACTCCGACCCGAGGAGACCCTCATGCGCCGCACTGCCCTGGCCGTCGCCACCGCCGCCCTCGCCCTGAGCGGAGTCGCCGTCAACACCGGTGTCGCCAACGCCGCCGGCCCCGGCGACGGGTGCGACTACAGCACGACCGTGAGCCACGCCCAGTACCTGTACTTCGGCGACACCTACATCGGCCGGGTCGACCTGGTGTACTCCCCCGCCTGCCGCAAGACCGCCGCCCACTTCAAGGGCGCCACCGCCTGGATGAACACCAGCGGCTCGGTGGTCACCCTGCAGGTCATCGACGACACCGCCGGCGGATCGACCCTGCTGGGCGACCGCGTCTCCACCAACGCCCACAGCGACACCTACTCCTACGGCGTCGGCATCGACCAGGACGCCCGAACCTTCGGTGCCGAGGCCACGGTCGACGGCGGCTGCGTCATCTTCAGCGACGCGCACAACTTCAACACCGGGGCGAACAGCGGCACGGGGAACACCACGTACCACTGCTGACCCGCGACGCGGGCGCCGCACCGACGGTTCCACGATGACCTGCGCCGGGGCACGGGTCCCGGGACGGCGCCCCTCCCGTACGCCCCCGACGTCCCGCGGGGGACGCACAAATCGGTGACTGGAGGCGTCCCTCGGCCCTGCGGCAGGCTGAGCCCGTAATCCGGGCGGCGAAGCGAGAGGGCCGGGGATGACCAGCCAGAGCAGCAGTACGGGCACGGGTGGCGGGACGATGGCCGGCTACCGGGTCACGCCGGACGACGTCGCGGCGGCGTCGGCGTACGTCGCCGGGCAGGCCGCGGACATCGACGCCAAGATCGCGGTGCTGCGCACCTACGTCGCGGGTCTGGGCAACCACTGGCAGGGGTCGGCGCACACGGCGTTCGAGACGCTGATGGCCGACTACGACGTCTACGCCCGGATGATGCACGACGCACTGACCGACATCGCGTCCGGGCTGCGCGGCACCTACGTCAACTACGCGGAGTCGGAGCAGGCGAACATCGCCGGCCTCCAGCAGGTGCAGCTGCCGCCTGCCTCGTTCTGACGACCAGTCCCCGCGATTCCGCGACAGGAGCACCGCGATGAGCTTCTCCGACACCGTCCCGATCAGCGTCCAGCAGGAGTTGGAGGGCGCCGGGCCGTACCTCAACGCACAGGCGGCCGACATCTCGGACGAGCTGAACCGGCTGGCCCAGTACCTGAACCAGCTGCCCGAGATCTGGCAGGGTGCCGCCTCCGGCTACTACCAGGGGCTGCAGGCCGAGTGGAACCAGGCCGCCGAGGGGCTGTTCGGCCCTGACGGGGTGCTGGGCCAGATCTCCCGCGCGCTGAACGTCAACTGGGCCAACTACAGCGACGCCGAGTGGGCGAACTCCCGCACCTGGAACCACACCTGATGGCGGATCGGCACACCCGTGTGACGGTGGTGGGGGAACAGCGGCGGGTCGACCTCGCGCTGCCCGCGGACGCCCCGATCGCCGAGTACGTCACGATGCTCGCCCAACTGTGCGGCGAGGAGGAGTTGGAGGCGCTGCCGGCGGCCTGGTCGCTGGCCCCGCCCGGCGGCCGCCCGCTCTCCCCGGTCTCCTCGTTGCGGGCCGCCGGGGTGGTGGACGGCCAGCTGCTGTACCTGCGGGACGCGGCCGAGGGCGAGTTCGAGGAGCCGCTGGTCCGTGACGTCGAGGAGCTCGTCGCCGATGCCGCCGACTCCTTCGGCGACCTGCGCTGGACGGCGCGCGGCCGGGCCGCCACCACGGCCGCGCTCGGCGCGGTCTGGGTGGCCGCCGGGTGCCTGGCGGCCGCGCTGACCGGCGGCCGGTCGGCCACGGCGGGCGGGCCGACGGCGCTCGGCGCGGGACTCGTCCTGCTGCTCACGGCCTGGGTGCTGCGCCGCGCCGGTGCGGCGGTGCCGCGCCGGCTGGCCCTGTCCTGCGCCCTCGGTGCGGTCCCCTGCCTGGCGGTGGCCGGGTGGTTCCTGCCGCACGCGCACGGCGGCAGCCCGCTGGCGGCGGCGCTGGGTGCGGTGGTCGGCGCCGGGGCGGCGCTCGGGGCCGTGCCCTGCGTGGCCTCCGCGGCGGTGCTGCTGTTCGGCGCGGTGGCGGCGGCCGTGGTCGGTCTGCTGACCGGTCTGCGTGCGGACGCCGTCGAGGACGCCGCCGCGGTGGCGGTGGCCGGATACGCACTGCTGCTGCTCGCGCCTTGGCTGGCCGCACAGTTGGCCGCCCTCGGGCTGGAACCGGAGCCGGCGGAGCAGGCGGACGACGTGGTGCTGGCCATGGTGCGCCGGGCCCGTACCGTGCTGCTGCACTGGACCCTCGCCGTCTCGCTCGTGCTCGGCGCCGCGCTGGCCGTGCTCGGCGCCTCACCCGGTGGCTACCCGCCCGCGCTGGCCTGCTGCCTGGCGGTCGCGGCGCTGCTGCGGGCCGGCACCTTCCGGCTGCTGCCCGAGGTCGTCCCGGTGGTCGCGGCGGCCGCCGCGGGCCTGTTCAGCGCGCTGCTGGCCGCCCCGGCCCAGCTGTCCGCGCCCGGCTGGACCGGTCCGGTCGGGGTCACCGTGGTGGGTGCGCTGCTGCTCGGGTCCGGTGCCGTGCCGGCCCTGCGGCGCCCGGCGGAGCTCCCGAAGCGGTCGGCGGCGGTGACGATGCTGGGCACCCTCTGCGGGGTCGCCGCGGTGCCGCTGGCCCTCGGGGTCTTCGGGGTGTTCGGCTACCTGACCGCGTTCGGGCACCACCTGTGACCGCGGGCCCGGGCCGCCGGCCCGCCGGGTCAGGCCACGGCCGCGGAGCGCAGCGCGCCGTGCGCCCGGGCGGCCGGGCCGTGCTCGGCCAGATAGCCCAACTCGATGGCCTTGCGGGTCAGTTCGGCCTTGTTGCCGGCATTGAGCTTGGCCCGGACCCGCTTCACGTAGGTGTTGACGGTGGCCGCGGTGAGGCCGAGCCGGCTGGCGATCTGGCCGTGCGTGTACCCGTCGGCGATCAGCCGCAGCGTCTCCACCTCACGGCGGGTCAGCACCTGGCTCTCGGCCGCCGCCCGGCGGCCGAGTTCGAAGCGCAGGTGGGGGGCCAGGCCGGCGGCGAGGTAGAAGCCGCCGCGGGCCACCATCTCCACGGCCGTCAGGAACTCGGCGTCGTCGGTGTGCCTGGTCACGCAGCCGTGCGCGCCCGCGGTCAGCGCCGCCAGCAGCTCGCCGCGCTCGCCCGACGGGGAGATGACCAGGACGGCGCTGTCGACGCTCAGCGCGCCGATGACGCGCAGCGCGCTCTCGGCGGGGTACTGCGCGAGGTCCAGCACGATCACGTCGGGAGCGGGCGCGGCGAGGGCCACCTGGTCCGCCGAGCCCACCGAGAGGACGACCTCCAGTTGGGGACTGCGGGCGAGCACCTGCTCGATCCCGATCCGGGTGAGGCGGTGGTCCTCGACGATTCCAACGGTCGGCACAGTCAGCCTCTCCCCTTGTCGGCTTCGGGCCCGTCCGGTCCGATCACCGCCCGGAGGAGCACGTCCTCCAGGTTCTACCACCGCCCGTGTGCGCCCGGGTGGGCACGCGGACGCACGCTGCCCCATCGGGCACGCGGGCGGCAGTCCGGGACCACGGCGCCACCAGCGCCGACCGGATCACGTTTTCCACGGGAGATGGGTCGATGAGCGAGCCCCAGCAGCAGGACGGCACGGACCGGCGCAGCCTGGTCGAAGCCTTCGTCAACGAGGTCCGGGGTCCGGACGGCCGCGCCCGGGTGGGCCCGCGGGCCCTGGCGGTCGGTCTGGCCGTGGTCGTGGTCGGGGCCGCGGCCGTCGGCCTCGGCATGACGGCCGGTCACGGGGGCCACGGCGCCGAGCCGGCCGCGGCGGGCCGCCCCACGCCCACGCCGTCGGCGCCCGGCACTGCGGCGTCGGCCCCGGGCGCCCCCGGTGCCACCGGCGGCGCACCGGCCCAGCCGGTCGGCCAGACGTCGGACGGGCTCCCGGCCGGCGGCGGCGCACCCGCGGGCGGCACGGGCAGCACGGGAGGCACGGGCGGCACGGG
>NZ_JBHYKG010000054.1:0-34541 GCF_042741245.1 Kitasatospora sp. NPDC058965 | reverse complement strand
GGAGCATCACCGAGGGCTCGGCCAGCCAGGCGGCGGCCCCCGTCGAGCGGACCCGGGGCGCCGACGCGCCCTGGCAGACCGCGCCCCGGCCGGAGCCGAAGGCCGAGGTCCCGCCGGGCGAGGTCCCGCCGGCCGGCGCCGCGCAGCGCGAGAACCCCCCGGCTGCGGAGCCCCCGACCGAGGTCCCCCCGGCCGAGAACCCCCCGGCTGCGGAGCCCCCGGACCGGAATCCCCCCACCGAGACCCCCCAGGACGGAGACGGCGCGTGAACCTGCTCGACACGCTGCTGCGCTGCCTCGGCGCCCTGGTGGTCTTCCTGGTCCTGCCCCTGGTGATCGGTCAGACCGAGCACAAGGTGATGGCGCACATGCAGGGCCGGCTCGGCCCGATGTACGCCGGCGGCTTCCACGGCTGGGCCCAGCTGGTCGCCGACGGCGTGAAGTTCGCGCAGAAGGAGGACGTGGTCCCGGCCGGCGCCGACCGGCGGGTCTTCCAGCTGGCCCCGGCCGTCGCGCTGCTGCCCTACCTGGTGGTGCTGCTGGCCGTCCCGGTCGGACCGCACGGCTTCGTCGGCCAGGCGCTGGACGCGGGCATCTTCTTCGTGCTGGCCGTGATGGGCATCGGCGTGCTCGGCGCGCTGATGGCCGGCTGGGCCAGCGCCAACAAGTTCTCGCTGCTCGGCGGCCTGCGCACGGCCGCCCAGCTGATGAGCTACGAGCTGCCGATGCTGCTGGCCGCCGCCTCGGTGGCGATGGCGGCCGGCACCCTGTCGCTGCCCGGCATCCTGGACGCCTTCCACTGGTGGTGGCTGCCCTGGCAGGCGATCGGCGCCTTCGTCTTCTTCACCGCCGGCCTGGCCGAGCTGCAGCGCCCGCCGTTCGACATGCCGGTGGCCGACTCGGAGATCATCTTCGGCGCGTACACCGAGTACACCGGGATCCGCTTCGCGTTCTTCCTGCTCGCCGAGTACGGCGGGATCCTGGTCCTCTGCGCACTCACCTCGGTGCTCTTCCTGGGCGGCTGGCACGGCCCGCTGCCGGACAGCCTCGGCTGGCTGTGGACGCTGCTGAAGACCTTCGCGCTGGCCTTCGTGGTGATCTGGGCCCGCGTCACCTTCCCCCGGCTGCGCGAGGACCAGCTGATGAAGTTCGCCTGGACCGTGCTGATCCCGCTCGCCCTGCTCCAGCTCGCCCTGACCGGCATCATCAAGGTGGCGATCTCCCAGTGAACCTCCCCGGCTCCGGCCTGGCCAAGGGCCTCGCCGTCACCCTGCGCACGATGACCCGCAGGACCGTCACCGCGCAGTACCCGGACACCCAGCCGCTGCTGCCGCCGCGCAGCCGCGGGGTGATCGGGCTGCTGGAGGAGAACTGCACGGTCTGCATGCTCTGCGCCCGCGAGTGCCCGGACTGGTGCATCTACATCGACTCGCACAAGGAGACCCTGCCGGCCGCGGACCCGAACGCCCGGGCCCGCACCCGCAACGTGCTGGACCGGTTCGCCATCGACTTCTCGCTCTGCATGTACTGCGGGATCTGCATCGAGGTCTGCCCGTTCGACGCGCTCTTCTGGTCGCCGGAGTTCGAGTACGCCGAGACCGACATCCTGGAGCTGACCCACGAGCGGGACAAGCTGCGCGAGTGGATGTGGACGGTGCCGGCCCCGCCGGCGCTGGACCCGGCGGCCGAGGAGCCCAAGGAGATCGCCGCCGCCCGCAAGGCGGCCGACAAGCTGGCGGCCGCGGCCGGTGATGCTTCGTGACCGGGTTCCTGCTCGCCGCCGCCGGCCCGCTGGACGCGGCCCCGCGCGGCTTCCTGTCGCCCACCGGCGTGGAGATCGTCTTCCTGCTGGTCGGCCTGGTGGTGCTCGGCGCCGCCGTGGTCTCGGTGACCACCAAGCAGATGGTGCACGCCGCGCTCTGGCTGGTCGTCGCGCTCGGCGGCCTGGCGGTGGAGTTCCTGCTGCTCACCGCCGAGTTCGTGGCCTGGGTGCAGGTGCTGATCTACCTGGGCTCGGTGGTGGTGCTGGTGCTCTTCGGGCTGATGCTCACCAAGGCCCCGATCGGGCGCTCGCCGGACGCCGACTCCAAGAACCGCTGGGTGGCGCTCGGCGTCGCGCTGGCCGCCGCCGCCACCCTGGTGACCCTGGTGGTGGACGCCTTCCGCACCTCCTGGATCGACCTGGGCGCGGGCGGCGGCTCCGCCGCCGTCACCGGTGCCAGCCTGTTCCGCCACTGGGTGCTGCCCTTCGAGGCGCTCTCGGTGCTGCTGCTGGCCGCCCTGGTCGGCGCCATCGTGATCTCCCGCACCGGCTCGGGCCGGGCCCGGCCGCGGCCCGGCAAGCTGACCACCCGGCAGGAGCGCTGACGCCCCGATGCACCTCGTCTACCCGGCCGTCCTCGCCGCGCTGCTGTTCAGCGTGGGCGCGTACGGCGTGCTCGCCCGGCGCAACGCCGTGCTCGTGCTGATGTCGGTCGAGCTGATGCTCAACGCCGTCAACCTCAACCTGGTCGCCTTCGACGCCTGGCTGCGCGACGCGCTGCACGCCGGGCAGGCGCTCACCCTCTTCACCATCACCGTCGCCGCCGCCGAGATCGGCCTGGGCCTGGCCATCGTGCTGCTCGTCTTCCGGGCCCGCGGCACCGCCGACGTGGACCGGCTGACCGCGCTCGGCGACCGCGCCGCCGAGGTCCCGGCCCCCGCGGCGGAGCCGGTGTCCGACCCCGTGCCGAATGACCCCGCGCCGAAGGGCCAGGCCGTCTCGTGAACATCGCCCTCCCCGCGCTGGTCCCGGCGCTGCCCGCGCTCGGCGCTGCCGCCGTCCTGGCCACCGGCCGCCGCGCGCCCCGGTGGACCCGCCCGCTGGCGATCCTGCCGGTGCTGGCCGCCGCGGTGCTCGCCCTCGTGGTGGCGCTGCAGCTGGGCACCGGCCGCACCCTGGACGCCGCCACCCGGCTCACCCCGACCGGCGGCCCCGACATCTCGCTGGCCCTGCACCTGGACGGCTACACCTCGCTGATCACCGTGCTGGTCGGCCTGGTCGCCACCTGCGTGCAGATCTACTCCACCGCCTACCTGGCGGCGGACCCGCGCTACCCGTCGTACGCGGCGCTGGTCTCGCTGTTCACCGCCGCGATGTTCCTGGTGGTCTACTCGGGCGACCTGGTGGTGCTGCTGGTCGGCTGGGAGATCATGGGCATCTGCTCGTACTTCCTGATCGGCCACCACTGGGAGACCCGGGACGCCCGGTCCGCCTCGCTCAAGGCCTTCCTGGTCACCAAGCTGGGCGACGTGCCGTTCCTGTTCGGCATCTTCGTGCTGGCCGGCGACGCGCACAGCTTCCGGATCTCCCAGGTGCTGGACGCCGCCGGGCACGGGCAGCTGCACCACGCCACCCTGGCCGCGCTGCTGCTGCTCGGCGGCGTGGCCGGCAAGAGCGCGCAGTTCCCGCTGCACACCTGGCTCCCGGACGCGATGGCCGGCCCGACCCCGGTCTCGGCGCTGATCCACGCGGCCACCATGGTCGCGGCCGGCATCTACCTGGTGGCCCGGCTGCTGCCGGTCTTCCTGCTGTCCGGTGCCGCGCTGGTGGTGCTGGCGGTGCTGGCCGCCGTCACCATGGTCGGCTCGGCGCTGGCCGCGCTGGCCCAGGACGACATCAAGCGGGTGCTCGCGTACTCCACCGTCGGGCAGCTCGGCTACATGGCCGGCGCGCTGGCCAGCGGCGACCGCGAGGCGGCCGTCTTCCACCTGGTCAGCCACGGCGCCTTCAAGGCCCTGCTGTTCCTCTCGGCCGGCGTGCTGATCCACGCCGCGCACACCAACTCGCTGACCGCCATGTCGAGGCTGCCCGGCCTGCGCCACAAGGTGCCGGACGCGCGCTGGACCCTCGGCATCGGCCTGGTCGCGCTGATCGGCCTGCCGCCGTTCTCCGGCTTCTTCTCCAAGGAGGCGGTGCTGACCGCCGCCGAGAAGGCCGCCGCGGGCGAGGCGCTGACCAACGGGGTGGGCCCGGCGAGCGCCGTGCCGACCGCGGCCGGCTGGATCGTGCTGCTGGCCGGCGGGCTGACCGCGCTGCTCACCGCGGTGTACGCGACCCGGCTCTGGCTGCTGGCCTTCCCGGCCGCGGCGGCCGCCGGCACCGCAGCCGCCGCGACCGCGGCCCCCGAGCCGGGCGCGCCCTACTCGCCCGAGGTGGACGAGGTCGACCCGGGGCACGCCGAACCGGCCGCGATGCGCTGGCCGCTCTGGGTGCTGGCGATCCCGGCGATCGGCTTCGGCGTGGCCGGTCTCAACCCCGACTGGCTGCCCGCGCTGCTGGACGGCGGCTCGCTGCGCCCCTCGGCCAACACCGGCGTGATCGGCACCGGCCTGGCCGTGGCCGGCATCCTGGTCTGCTGGGCGACCTGGCGCAGCGCCACCGCCCGGTCCCGGTCCGCCGACCCCGGCCGGGCGCTGCTCGGCCCGCTGCACGGACCGGCCCAGCACGGCTTCCGGCTGGACCGGCTCTACTCGCTGCTGTTCGTCCGTCCCACCCTCGGCGCCGCCGCGCTGGTCCGCTTCCTGGACCGCGAGGTGATCGAGACCTACGTGCAGGGCTCCGGCGGTGCGGCCAGGCTGCTCGGCTGGGTGGTGCGGCGCAGCCAGACCGGCAACGCCCAGACCTACCTGAGCGCGCTGCTGGCCGGCGCGGTGCTCGTCGCGGTCTTCGTGGCGGTGGGCGCATGATCCGCCGCCGGTCCGCCGCAGCCCAGTCCGTCCTTGAGGGGGGTCCCAGATGAACGCGCTCCTGATCGCGCTCCTGGCGCTGCCGCTGGTGGCGTCCGCCGCCACGCTGGCGCCCGGCCTGTTCGGGGCCGACCCGGCGCTGCGGGACCGGCGCGCGCTGCGGTTCAACGCGGTGGTGACCGGCCTGGTGCTGGCGCTCGCCGCGGCGCTTGCGGCCGGCTTCGACCACCGGCACCCGGGCCGGATGCAGGGCACCGTCGACGTCTCCTGGATCCCCGCGCTCGGCGTCCGCTTCCACCTCGGCGTGGACGGCGTCTCGCTGCCGCTGGTGGTGCTGACCGCGCTGCTCACCTTCCTGTGCGCGCTCTACTCGACCAGGAAGCTGCCGGACGGCGCGGGCACCCCGTCGGCGGTCTCCTTCACCGGGCTCTTCCTGCTGCTCGAGGTCGGCATGCTGGCCACCTTCCTGGTGCTGGACCTGCTGCTCTTCTTCGTGGCCTTCGAGATCGTGCTGATCCCGATGTACTTCCTGATCGCCCGCTGGGGCAGCGGGGCCCGCACCGCCTCGGCCTTCCGGTTCATCCTCTACACGCTGCTCGGCTCGGCCGTGATGCTGCTCGGCTTCCTGCTGGTCGGGCTGCGCGCGGGCACCTTCGACATGACCGAGCTCGCCGCCCGGCACGGCGCCGGGCTCAGCCACACCACGCAGCTGCTGGCCGCGCTGGCGATCGGCCTGGGGCTGATGGTCAAGGCGCCGGCCTGGCCGCTGCACAGCTGGCTGCCGGACGCGCACACCTCGGCCCCCACGGTCGGCTCGGTGCTGCTGGCCGGCGTGCTGCTGAAGATGGGCACCTACGGCCTGGTCCGGGTGCTGCTGCCGATCGTGCCGGACGGCACCGCCACCTTCGCCCCGTACCTCGGCGCGCTGGCCGCCGTCGGCATCGTCTACGGCTCGCTGGCCTGCCTGGCACTGGCCCGGCCCGGGCGCGGCGGCGACCTGAAGCGGCTGATCGCCTTCTCCTCGGTCGGCCACATGGGCTTCGTGCTGCTGGGCATCGCCTCGCTCACCCCGGTCGGCCTGAACGGCGCGCTGTTCGCCAACATCGCGCACGGCCTGATCACCGGCCTGCTCTTCTTCGTGGTCGGGGCGCTCAAGGACCGCTACGGCACCGCCGACCTGGACACCCTGGCCGGGGCCACCGGCGCCGGGCTGTACGGCCGGGCGCCGCGGCTGGGCGCGCTGCTGGCCTTCGGCGCGGTGGCCAGCCTCGGGCTGCCCGGCCTGGCCGGGTTCTGGGGCGAGCTGCTGGCGATGTTCGGCGCCTTCCGGCCCGGGGCCGGACTGGACCGGCCCGCCTTCCTCGTCTTCATGGTGCTGGCGGGCCTGGGCACCCTGCTGACCGCGGGCTACCTGCTGGTCGTGGTGCGCAGGGTCTGCATGGGCGACCCGGCCCAGCCGGCCGCCGTCCAGCCGGCCGAGCTGCGCGGCTACGAGGCGGTCAGCTGGACCCCGCTGGCCGCGCTCACCCTGCTGGCGGGCCTGTGGCCGGCCCTGCTGCTGACGCTGTCCGACCCGGTGGTCAAGCAGCTGCTGGCGGGGGGCTGACCGATGACGACCACCCAGCTGACGACCACTCACCTGATGGGGCAGGCCGTGAACCTCGCCGTGCCGAACGCGGGCTCGCTGATCCAGTCGGTGGACTGGGTGGCGATCGCCCCGCCGCTGATCGCCGCGGCCGCCGCGCTGCTGGTGCTGCTGGCCGACCTGCTGCTGCCGCCGGGCGCCAAGCGGTGGCTCGGGGCGCTGACCGCGCTCGCGCTGCTCGGCGCGCTGGCCGCGCTGCTGCCGCTGGTGCACGGCGCGCCCCGCTCGACCTTCTGCGGCACGGGCGGCTGCTCCTACGTGGCGGACCACTTCGCGCTCGCCTTCCAGTTGCTGGCACTGGGCGGCGCGCTGCTGGCCGCGCTGCTCTCCGTCGTCACGGTGTCCGAGGAGGGGCTCCCGGGCGGCGAGTACTGGTTCCTGCTGCTCAGCAGCGCCAGCGGCGCCGCGCTGCTGCCCGCCGCCCGCGACCTGGCCACCCTGGTGGTCGCGCTGGAGGTGGTCTCGCTGCCGTCCTTCGCCCTGGTGGCGCTGAAGCGGGACGGCAAGGGCGGCGAGGCCGCGCTGAAGTTCTTCCTCTCCTCGGTCACCGCCACCGCGGTGATGCTGCTCGGCGTCGGCTTCCTGTACGCGGCCACCGGCAGCCTCTACCTGGGCGCGATCGCCGACGGCCTGGGCCACCTGCCGGCGCAGCTGAAGCCGCTGGCCGAGGTGGGCGGCATGCTCACCCTGGTCGGCTTCGCCTTCAAGGTGGCGGCGGTGCCGTTCCACTTCTGGGTGCCGGACACCTACGCGGGCGCGCCGGTGCCGGTGGCCGGCTACCTCTCGGTGGTCGGCAAGGCGGCCGGGTTCGCGGGGCTGGCGCTGGTCACCTCGCTGGCACTGAAGCCGTACGGCCACACCTGGGGGCTGCTGCTGGCCGTGCTGGCGGCGGTCACCATGACGGCGGGCAACGCGGCCGCGCTGCGCCAGCGCACCGACTCCGCGCAGGGCGCGGTGCGGCTGCTGGCCTGGTCCTCGGTGGCGCAGGCGGGCTACCTGCTGGTGCCGCTGGCGGCGGCCGGCTACGCGGGCAGCGCCCACCCGCTGGGCGCCACCGTGGCGTACGCGCTGATCTACGGCCTGGTCAACCTGGGCGCCTTCGGCGTGGCCGCCCTGGTGGCCCGCACCCACCCGGCCAACCGGCTGGACGACTACCGGGGCCTGTTCGCCCGCAACCGGTTCGCGGCGCTGGCGCTGGCCTTCTTCCTGCTCTGCCTGGCCGGGCTGCCGCCGGGCGTGGTCGGCCTGTTCGGCAAGGTGGTGGTCTTCCGCGCCGCGGTGGACGCGGGGCTCGGCTGGCTGGCCGTGGTCATGGCGGTCAACGTGGTGGTCGCGCTGTACTACTACCTCTTCTGGACGGCCAGGCTGTTCGCCCCGGGCGAGCAGGTCGAGCCGGCCCGGACGCCCGGGCCGCTGACCGCCACCCTCGGGCTGGCCGCGGTCGGCGCGGTGGTCCTCTCGGTGGCCCCGCAGCTGGTGCTCCAGGTGGTCTCCGGCTCGCTCTTCTGATCGCCCGGCTGCCCCGCCCCGGCTGCGGGCGGGGCCGGGACGTGCGAGGAAGGGAACCCGGGCCCCGGCTCCCTGCGTTGTCCAGGCAACGAGGGATGTGAACAGAGGGCTTCCCACCGCACCACATGGAGGGGCCGCCGTGCACCGCCAGCACAACGGACTGCGAACGGCCGTGCTCCTCGGAGCACTGTCCGCGCTGATCATCCTGATCGGCAGCTTCTTCGGACGGACCGGTCTGATCGTCGGCCTGCTGCTCGCGCTCGCCACCAACGGCTACGCCTACTGGAACAGCGACAAGCTGGCCCTGCGCGCGATGCGGGCCCGCCCGGTCAGCGAGATCGAGGCGCCGGGCCTGTACCGGATCGTGCGCGAGCTCTCCACCTCGGCCCGGCAGCCGATGCCCCGGCTCTACATCTCGCCGACTGCGGCACCCAACGCCTTCGCCACCGGCCGCAACCCGCGCAACGCCGCGGTCTGTTGCACGGACGGCATCCTGCACCTGCTCGACGAGCGCGAGCTGCGCGGGGTGATCGGGCACGAACTCAGCCACGTCTACAACCGCGACATCCTGATCTCGTCGGTGGCCGGAGCGCTGGCCTCGGTGATCATGTTCCTGGTGAACTTCGCCTGGTTGATCCCGTTCGGCCGCGACGAGGACGACGACGGACCCGGGCTCTTCGGCTTCCTGGCCATCATGATCCTGGGCCCGCTCGCCGCCACGCTGATCCAACTGGCCGTCAGCCGCTCGCGCGAGTACCAGGCCGACGCCGACGGGGCCCGGATCACCGGTGACCCGCTGGCGCTGGCCAGCGCGCTGCGCAAGCTGGAGGTGGGCACCCAGCAGCGGCCGCTGCCGGCCGAGCCGCAGATCCAGACGGCCAGTCACATGATGATCGCCAGCCCGTTCGGGGCGGGGCAGGCCGGGACCCGGCTGTTCTCCACCCACCCGCCGATGCCGGAGCGGATCGCCCGGCTGGAGCAGCTGGCCGGGCGGCGCTGACCCGTCTGCCGGCCCGCCGCCCCGCCTGCCCGACCGCCCCGCCTGCCCGACCGCCCCGCCGCCGGACCCCCGCACTCCGCCGCACGAAAGGCGCACCCCGTTGTTCGTCGTCACCCTGACCTACACCGCTCCGCTGGACCGGATCGACGCCCTGCTGCCCGAGCACGTGGCCTGGCTGGAGCGGCAGTACGCGGCCGGCACGCTGCTCGCCTCCGGCCGCCGGGTGCCGCGCACCGGCGGCGTGCTGCTGGCCCGGGCCGCGGACCGGGCCGCACTGGACGCGCTGCTGGCCGAGGACGTGTTCCACCGGGCCGGGGTCGCCGAGTACCAGGTGGTCGAGTTCACCGCCTCGATGGCCGGCCCCGGCCTGGACGAGCTGCTGGAGGCCTGACCGCGGTTTGGTCCAACGCTCACCCGCCGGTCGCGCCGCGGTCCGCACCGGTTCACCCGGTGCGGAAAGGCAGCGCGGGGGCGGGCCGACCGGCCCGCGGGAGAGCGGGGAGGACCACCATGTGCGAGCACGACAGCTGCGGGCACCACGAGGAGCCGGAGGCCGGTCCGGAGGCCGGACTGGACCGGCGGGCGCTGCTGCGCACCGGCCTGGTGGCGGGCGCCGCGACCGCGCTGACCCTGGGGCCGGTCGCCTTCGCGGCCGCCGCCGCCCCGCGGCCCGCGGGCAGCACCACCAGCAGCACCGTCAGCGGCCACCTGGAGACCGGCGCCGCCGACTTCGTCCACCTGCCCGTCGAGGTGCCCGAGGGGGTCCGGGAGATCGCGGTCTCCTACAGCTACGACCGGCCCGCGGTACCGGCCGGCACTCCCGGCAACTCCTGCGACATCGGGATCTTCGACGAGCGCGGCACCGAGCTGGGCGGGCCGGGATTCCGCGGCTGGTCCGGCGGGTTCCGCACCTCGTTCGCGATCAGCGCCACGGACGCCACCCCCGGCTACCTGCCGGGCCCGGTCAACGCCGGCACCTGGCACGTGGTGCTCGGTCCCTACCAGGTGGCGCCGCAGGGCCTGGACTACCAGGTCCAGGCCACCCTGACCTTCGGCGACGACGGTCCGGCCGCGCCGGTCGCCTACCCGGCCGACCGTGCCAAGGGTCGCGGCCGGGCCTGGTACCGGGGCGACTGCCACCTGCACACCGTCTACTCGGACGGCCGCCGACTGCCCGAGGAGGTGGCTGCCGGCGCCCGGGCGGCCGGGCTGGACTTCATGGTCACCACCGACCACAACACCTCCTCCTCGCACCGGGTCTGGGGACCGCTGGCCGGGGACGACCTGCTGATCGTCACCGGCGAGGAGGTGACCACCCGCAACGGCCACTGGCTGGCGCTGGGCATCGAGCCGGGGGAGTGGGTCGACTGGCGCTACCGGGCCCGGGACAACGCCTACGCCCGGTTCGTCCGTCAGGTGCACCGGGCCGGCGGCCTGGTGGTGCCGGCCCACCCTCCCCCAGCCTCCGGCCGGGGGTGCCCCCAGGCCCCTACGTGGCCTGCCAGTGGAAGTTCGGCTACCAGGGCGCGGACCTGGTCGAGGTCTGGAACGGCCCGTGGACCTACGACGACGAGTCGGCGGTGGACGCCTGGGACTCGCACCTGGCCGAGGACCTGCGGGCCGGGCGCGACTGGCTGCCCGCGATGGGCAACAGCGACGCGCACAGCGTGCCGCAGGTGATCGGCTCCCCGCACAACGTGGTGCTGGCCGAGGACCTGACCCGGGACCAGGTGCTCGCCGGGCTGCGCGCCGGGCGCAGCTGGCTGGCCGAGTCCAGCGCGGTGGAGCTGGAGTTCACCGCCACCGGGCACGGGCAGCGGGCCGGGATCGGCGAGCGGCTGGCGGTGCCGGCCGACGCACCGGTGGACGTGCTGCTGACCGTCTCGGGCGTCCCGAACGGCACCGTCCGGCTGGTGACCGACGAGGGCCAGCTGCACCAGGAGTCGCTGCCGGCCTCCGGCGCCGGGACGGTGACCTGGCGGACCACCCCCTCGCTGGCGAGCTACGTGCGCGCCGAGGTCCGCCACCCGCTGGCGGACGGCACCCCGGGCAAGGGGAACACCATGGGGCCGGCACTGCCCTGGGGGCCGATGGCCGCGCTGACCAATCCGATCCTGCTCGGCCGCGCGGGCGACGACCGCGGGTAGCGGCTCAGTCCCGGTGGTCGCTCTCGTGCGGGGGCGGCCACTGGGCGGCGCTCTCGCCCGGGGCCAGCCGGGCCACCACCTCGGCCAGGCCCAGGCAGGCCTGCTCGATCCGGGTGTAGGTGTTCTTCTGCTCGGCGATGATCGCGGACAGCAGCAGGCCGGTGAGCGCGGCGCAGCCGTTCAGCGCCTGCAGGATCACCATCTCGGCCACCAGCCCCTGGCCGGTGAACGGGCCGGTGTGGTCCCCGGCCGAGGCCACGGTGAGCACCGAGACCAGCAGCACGCAGGGCGCGGCGCCGATCAGCTGGAACCGCAGCGCGGCCCAGATCAGCAGCGGGAAGACCAGGAAGAGCAGGCTGAGCCGGGTCGAGGTGGCCATCAGGGTGACGGTGGCGGTGCCGGCCAGCAGCAGGGCGGGCTCCACCCAGTCCAACGGCCCCGCGTCGGCGGGGATCCGGGCGGTGCGCAGCGCCAGCAGCAGCGGGGTGAAGACCAGCACGCCCATCGCGTCCCCGGTCCACCAGGCCGACCAGGTGGACCAGAAGCTCGACAGCGGCAGCGAGCCGTCCCAGACCAGCACCAGGGTGCCCAGGGTCGAGCTGATCAGCATGCCGCCCAGCGCGCCGAGGAAGACCAGGGCCACGCCGTCGCGCAGCCGGTCCAGTTCGATCCGGAAGCCGACCCGGCGCAGTATCAGGTAGGAAGCGACGGGGGCCAGGGTGTTCCCGGCGGTGATCGCCAGCGAACTCGGGTGCACGGTGCCGATCGAGGCGATCACCAGGAAGGCGCCGATCGCGATCCCCGGCCAGACCGACAGGCCGAGCAGCAGCAGACAGGTCACCGCGATGCCGGTGGGCGGCCACAGCGGGGTGACCTTGGCCCCGGCCACCACCACCTGCTGGAGCAGGCCGATCCGCCCGGCCAGGAAGTAGGCGGCGGCGACCGCCAGGATCCGCAGGCCGGTGACGGCGGGTGGGCGGAGCTGGATCTGCGGCACAGGAGCATCAGACTACGCGGGACGGGAGTTCCGCCGGATGACACGCGCGGCTGCGGGTGGGGGCGGTCACTCGGTGTGGCGCAGCACCAGCACGGCCGCGTCGTCGGTGTGGCCGGTCAGGTCGGCCACCGCGAGCACCTCGGTGGCGAGCTCGGCCGGGTCGGACGCGGCACCGGCCCGCACCGCCTTCGCCACCTGCTCCAGGCCCGCCTCGATCGGGAACGCCGGGCCCTCCACCACCCCGTCGGTGACCAGCACGAACGCGCCGGTCCCGGTGAGCCGGCGGCGGGTCACCGGGTACCGCTCGCCGGGCACCACGCCCAGCGGCAGCCCGCCCTCGTCCTCGCACGGTCCCCAGGCGCCGTCCGCGGTGGCCCAGACCGGCGGC
Source organism: Kitasatospora sp. NPDC058965 (assembly GCF_042741245.1). Lineage (NCBI taxonomy): Bacteria > Bacillati > Actinomycetota > Actinomycetes > Kitasatosporales > Streptomycetaceae > Kitasatospora > Kitasatospora sp. NPDC058965. The sequence continues at coordinate 22,128 of NZ_JBHYKG010000054.1, read as the reverse complement.
ACGTGTCCGGCCCGGGCGTGCGCCAGCTCCCGGGTCACCGGGTCGAAGCGCAGGAAGCTGCAGGTGGCGAAGAGCCGGGTGTCCAGCGAGAGCAGCAGGTCGTTGGCCCGGCTGAGCACCTCGCCCGGGTCGGTGGCGGTGGCCGCCACGGCCCGCAGGCCCACCCGGACCTGGCCCATGAAGGCGGCGGCCTCCACGTCGTGGCCCTGCACGTCACCGAGCGAGAAGGCGAGCGCGCCGTCCGGGAGCCGGAACCCGTCGTACCAGTCGCCGCCGATGCTCAGCCCGTGCCGGGCCGGCGCGTACCGGGCGGCGGCGTGCAGTCCCGGCAGCCCGGGCAGCTCGGCCGGCAGCAGTTCGCGTTGCAGCGCCTCGGCCAGCTCCACCCGTGCCTGCTGCAGCTCCGCCCGCTCCAACGCCTGCGCGGTGAGCCGGCCGAGTTCGGTCAGCAGCTCGTCCGCGCTCGCATGGCGGGTGGGGCGGCGACGGCTCATCGACCCTCCGGGGGCGGCGGACTGGCGAGTGCCAGGGCAATCCTATGCCGCGGGGCTCGGCCCGGTCCTGGGAATGCGGGTTCGGTGGGGTGGGGGTGGGGGCGGTGGGTGGCCCGGCGTTCGCGGTGCTCCCGGCTTTTCCAGTGCTCCCGGTGCTCCCGGCGTTCCCGGAAATGCGGCCGGGGTGGGCGGTCGGCGGGGGCGATGCGGGATCTCCGTGCGGTGGCGCGAATTTCGGGTGGGCCACCGGCCGGCCGGGCGGATTCCGGGGCCCGCCGCGGTGCGGACCACGAATGCGCGCCGGGGTGGGCTCAGGCGAGGCACCCGTGCAAGGCTTGGGCCATGAAGGTGGTCAATTTCATTCTCAATGTCCTCTGGCTGATCTTCTGCGGCTTCTGGATGGCGATCGCCTACGCCATCGCGGGGATCATCTGCTGCGTGCTGATCATCACCATTCCCTTCGGCATTGCCGCCTTCCGGCTGGCGTTCTTCATGCTCTGGCCGTTCGGGCGGACCACCGTGGAGAAGCCCGACGCCGGGGCGGCCTCCTGCGTGGGCAACGTGATCTGGTTGGTCTTCGCGGGGTGGTGGCTGGCGATCGGGCACTTCCTGACCAGCATCCCGCTGTTCCTGTCGATCATCGGGATCCCGTTCGGCTGGGCGAACCTGAAGATGATCCCGGTCTCGCTGATGCCGCTGGGCCGGGAGATCGTCTCCACCGACGAGGGGTTCGGCGGCCGTTGACGGTCCGTCCGTCGGCAGCCCGTCCGTTGGCGGCCCGTCCGTCGGCAGCCCGTCCGTTGGCGGCCCGTCCGTCGGCAGCCCGTCCGTTGGCGGCCCGTCCGTCGGCAGCCCGTTCGTCGGCAGCCTGTCCGCTGACGGAGCGCCGCTGACGGTTGTCCCGCGGACCGGGCGCGAGGCGAGGCCCGGCCGGCGGGTGGTCAGCGCGCGGGAACGGGCTGCGGAGCGGGGGCGCCCGTGTAGCGCGCGGCGGGGCGGATGATCTTGGGGTCGGCGGCCTGCTCCAGGATGTTGGCGCTCCAGCCGATCACCCGTGCGGCGGCGAAGGTGGGGGTGAACATCTCGCGCGGCAGGCCGCACAGGTGCATGACGACTCCTGCGTAGAACTCCACGTTGGTGTGCAGCTCGCGACCCGGCTTCAGCTCGGCCAGGATCGCCTCCACCCGCTCCTCCACGGTGACCGCGAAGTCCACCAGCTCGCCGCCGAAGCCCTGGGCGATGCCGCGCAGCATCCGCGAGCGCGGGTCCTCGGTGCGGTAGACGGGGTGGCCGAAGCCCATGATCCGGTCGCCGGCCAGGACCCGGGTGCGGATCCAGTCGTCGATCCGGTCCGGGGTGCCGATCTCGTCCAGGGTGTCCAGCGCCCGGCTGGGGGCGCCGCCGTGCAGCGGTCCGGAGAGCGCGCCGAGGCCGCCGAGCAGGCAGGCCACCAGGTCGGCGCCGGTGGAGGCGATCACCCGGGCGGTGAAGGTGGAGGCGTTGAAGCCGTGGTCCACCGTGGAGATCAGGTACTGCTCGACCGCCCGGGCCGCGGCGGGGGCGGGCTCCTCGCCGGTGAGCATGTAGAGGTAGTTGGCGGCGTGGCCCAGGTCCTCGCGCGGCTCCACGGGCTGCTCGCCGTGCTGCAGCCGGTAGAGGGCGGTGAGCAGGGTGGGGACCAGCGAGGTGGCGAAGAGCGCGTCCTCGATCCGCTGCTCGGGCGCGGTGTCGTAGAGCGGGCGGATGCCGCGGTCGGCGGCGGCGACCGAGAGCGCGGCGCCGAGGGCGGACAGCGCGCCGCCGCGGGCGGTGGCCGCGGCGAGCGCGGGCAGCAGCGGGCGCAGCGCGGCGGGGAGGTGGCGCAGCCGTGCGGTGCGGGCACGGAAGGCGGCGAGCCGCGCCTCGTCGGGGAGTTCGCCGAGCAGCATCAGGTGCCAGACGTCCTCCAGGGTGCGCTGCTGGGCGAGGTCGATCGCCGAGTACTGGCGGTAGTGGTAGAAGCCCTCGGTGCCGCGTACGTCGCTCAGCCCGGTCTCGGTGACCACGACGCCCTTGAGTCCGCGCGGGACGTCGATCTGGCTGGGGTCGGCGGTCCGGGCGGGGGCGGGGGCGGTCTCGGGGGCGGTCTCGGGGGCCTGGGCGGGGGTGGTGGCGACGTTCATGGTGGACCCCTTTGCGGAGGTTCGTGCTGCCTGTTGCTGACTCTTCGTACTGTCCGAGTATGGATTCATATTGTCAATGTTGATTGCTAGTCAATGTATGCATGGAGGGTCCATACTGCTGTGCACGGGTGGTCAAGATGGATGGCCGCCGGTACAGGTGGACTCGGGGCAGCCAGGTGGACCGGACGTCGTCCAGATGGACCGGACGTCGTCCAGACGGATCCTGGACGGTCCACCTGGATGCACCACGGGACAACTGGACGCCCCGCCGTACAGATCGACGCCACCAGGGAGGCGGATCCATGGTTGAGCACCCCACCGAGCGGTTGACCACGCAGCAGGTCGCCGACCTGCTCGGAGTCAAGGTGGAGACCGTCTACGCCTATGCCAGCCGCGGGCAGCTCAGCAGCGAGCGGGCCCCGGGCGGCAAGGGCAGCACCTTCGACCCGGTCGAGGTCGCCGAGCTCACCGCGCGCGGTCGGCGCCCGCCGCGCCAGTCGCCGCACGAGCCGGTCACGGTGCGCACCGCGCTGACCCTTATCGAGGACGGCCGGCTCTACTACCGCGGCGCGGACGCCATCGAACTCGCCCGCGAGCACGGCTTCGAGGCCGCGGTCGGCTGGTTCTGGGGCCTGGGCACCACCCCCGGCGTCACGCTGCGCCCACCCGCCGGGCTGGCCCCGCTGCTGGCCCGCACCGGCGACTCGCTGCCGCCGCGGACCAGGCTCACCGACCGGCTGCGGATCGCCGTCGCCGTGGCCGGCTCCACCGACCCGACCCGCTTCGACCTGCGCGAGGAGAGCGTGCGCGCCTCCGGCGCGGCGCTGATCGGCACCATGGTCGAGGCACTGCCCCGCTGCGCGCCCGACTACCCGGAGCCGACCCTGGCCGCCCGGCTCTGGGGCCGGCTCGCCCCCGAGATCCCCGGCCCCGCGGCGCTGCGCTGCCTGGACCGCGCACTGGTGCTGATGATGGACCACGACCTCGCGGTCTCCACCGTCGCCGCCCGGGTCGCCGCCTCGGCCCGCGCCCACCCGTACGCGGTGGTGTCGGCCGGCCTGGGCGCGTTGGACGGCCCGCTGCACGGCGCCATCGGCTCACTGGCCTACGGCCTGCTGATCGACGTGATCAACTCCGGCAGCGCCGCCGACGTGGTCTCGTACCACCACCGCACCGGCCGGGACATCCCTGGCCTGGGCGTGCGGGTGTACCCCGACGGCGATCCCAGGGCCGTCGAGCTGCTCAGCGCGATGCGGGAGCTGCCGTTCGCCGCGGAGGTGCTCACCGCACTGGAGGCGCTGGTGGACGCCGCCTCCGGCCCGGGGGCCCGCCAGCACCCGAGCATGGACCTCGCGCTGGCCGCCTTCGCCCTGGCCAACGGCATGCCGGGCGAGGCGGGCGAGGTGATCGTCGCCGTCGCCCGCACCGCCGGTTGGCTCGCGCACGCGATGGAGGAGTACCAGGAGGAGCCGCTGCGGATGCGGGCCCGGGGTGTGTACACGGGCCCGCGCCCGGCGGCGGACTGAGGGTGCCGGGCCGGCCTCGTCAGCCCGCGCTCGGCGCGGGCGGGCGGGGCGGGCGGGAGTCCGGCGGCGGCCCCTGGGCCGCCCCGCCGTCCACCGCCTCGCGCAGCACGCGGAACTCGGCCGCGAGCGCGTCCAGGCTGTAGTGCGCGTTCAGGCCGCTGGGGTTGGGCAGCACCCAGACCTCGGTGCCGCCGAGCCCCTGCGCCTGCCGCCCGACCACCGCACGCGGCTGCCCGAACGCCGTGCGGTACGCGCCGATGCCCAGCACCGCCAGCACCTGCGGCCGGAACTCCGCCACCTTCGCGGCGAGCACCGCGCCGCCCTCCCGCAGCTCCTGCCGGGACAGCTCGTCCGCCTTGGCGCTGGTCCTGGCCACCACGTTGGTGATGCCCAGGCCCAGCCCCGGCAGCTGCCCCTGCTCCTGCGGCTGCAGTTGGCGCGGGGTGAAGCCGGAGCGGTGCAGGGCCGGCCAGAACCGGTTGCCGGGTCGGGCGAAGTGGTGCCCGGTCGCCCCGGACCACAGGCCCGGGTTGATCCCGCAGAACAGCACCCGCAGTCCGGGCGCGATCACGTCGGGGATGGTGGAGTCCTGGGCGGCGGCGAGCTGTTCGGGTGTCGGGCGCACGGGACCAGTCTGCTACGCGGAGATCTTCTCCTGTACCGGGGCCTCCTGGACCGCCGCTTCGGCCCGCGCCGCCCTCCGCACCGCCCGCCGGTCCAGCCAGCGGCCCAGTCCGAGCACCACCACCGCGGCGTACAGCCAGCCGATCAGGATGTCGATCACGAAGTGCTCGGCGCCGTAGACCAGGCTGAACGCCATCGCCAGCGGGTACAGCACGAGCAGCACCCGCAGCTTCCGGCCCGCGGTGGGCCAGAAGAACAGCGCCAGCATCATCGGGTAGGCGGCGTGCAGCGAGGGCATCGCGGCGACGTCGTTGTCGAACCGGCTGCCGTTCTCGAACAGCGACCCGGCCCGCGGCAGCCCGCTCTGGGTGAGCACGTCCGAGACCACCCGGGTCAGCTCCGGCAGGTGCCCGTTCTGCGCGGTCAGCCACGGCGGGTCGGCCGGGTAGAGCACGTAGGTGGCGAAGCCGGCGAAGGTCAGCGCGAGGTAGAACGCGACCAGGCGGGTGAACCGGTCGTGCCGCCGCTTCCAGAGCGCGGCCATGATGACGAAGACCGCGAAGAAGTGCGACATGTAGACCGTGGTGGCCAGGTAGTCGTACCAGTGCGGGTGGCCGGGGGTGTACAGCCAGTGCTGCAGCCGCACCGTCCAGACCTGGCCGAAGCCGACCGCCCTGTCGAAGGCCAGCTGCGGCGCCCAGTGCACGGCCCACGGGGTGTGCGCGCCGTAGCCGCGCAGCAGCGAGTACACGTAGACCGCGCCCATCACCGGCAGCCAGTCCCGCAGCACCCGCAACCAGCCGAACCGGTGCCCACTGTGCACGGCCGCCGCGATCAGCGCGCCGATCAGCCAGCAGAAGACCAGGTCGTTCTGGTAGGGCACACCGTTGTCCGCGATGTACCGCCAGAGCGCGAAGAAGTAGACCGGCCAGGCGAGCCAACGCAGGTAGCGGGCCCGTTCGCGCAGCGTTCTGCGTGCTGCGGCGGGCTGCTCTCCGGTGGACTGCTGGGCAGCGCCCCCTTTGGCGGGGGAGCCCTTGGCAGCGGAGCCCTTGGCGGCGGGACGGGCGGGGTGGAGCAGGCTGGTCACCGGCGGCTTCCCCTTCGTGAGAGGCGGTGGTGGGCGAGCCCGGTCAACGTAATCCTCGTTTTTTAAGAATTACTGAGCCGGTGCCTGGCCCGGCTACGTCTGCCCCGCCACCGGGCCCTCACACCCCCGCCGCACCAGGCCGTGCCTGCCCAGGGGGTTCCCAGCGTATTCTCATGAACGCCCTGCGGCCGTCCGGTCCGCAGGAAGGCACCGCCGGCCACCGCCGTACGTCAGCCAGTCACCGGGCCGCTCCGGTCGGGAGCCAGCAGGAAGTCGTAGACGGCCTGCCGCCCGACGTCGCTGGTGGCGTGCGACTGGACGGAGTGCGCCGCGCCGGGCACCACCACGACCTGCCCGAGCGGGGCCGACGCGGCCTCCTGGTGCAGCCATTCCAACGGGGTCGACAGGTCCCGGTCGCCGCCCAGCAGCAGCACCGGCACCCGGGGCAGGGCCTGCTGCGCCGGCGGCGCGGCCGGCACCGCCTCCTGCGGCCAGGGCAAGCAGCTCAGCAGGCTGCCCAGGCCGGTCGCGGTGGCGGCGTCGAACGGCCAGGTCTGCGCGGCGGTGAGCTGCTGCCGGGCGCGGTCCAGCGCGGCGGCCCGGTCCGGCACGGCGGTGTCGGCGCCGCCCCACGGGAACCGGCCGTCGGCGCACAGGGCGGCGGCGTGCAGCCCCTGGCTGAGCTGGTCGGCGGTGGCGGCGTCGCCCTGGTGGGTGGTGGCGATGTCCTGCTGCAGTTGCTCGGGGTGCCCCTGGGCGGCTTGGTGCAGCGCTTCGGGGATGCCCCGGTAGTCGGGGTCGACGAACTCGTAGCTGGTCAGCAGGTCCAGCACGGCGGGTCCGTCGTGGTAGCGGGCGACCACCGCGGCGAGGTCCGCGGCCGGGTCGGTGGTGCAACCGTCGGCGTGGCAGCCGTCCGTCAGCACCCGGGCGGCGGCGGGCAGCGCGGCCAGGTCCAGCGGGTCGTAGCCCTGCTGCGGCACCACCGAGTCCAGCACCAGTCGGGCCACCCGGTCGGGGTGGGCCAGCGCGTAGCGCTCGGCCACGAAGGTGCCGTACGAGACGCCGTCCACGGTGAGCCGGTCGGCGCCGAGGGCTTCGCGGAGCTGGTCGATGTCGGCCACGGTGTCGGCCGTGCCGTAGAACCGGCGGTCGGGGCCCAGGGCGTCGGCGCAGTCGGTGACGGCCTGCGCGGTGGGCACCGCGAGGTCGGAGGAGCCCATCTGGTCCTGGAGCGCGGGACAGCGCAGCGCGCCGGCGCCGGTACCGCGCTGGTCGACCATCACCAGCCGGTACTGCCCGAGCACGGGTGCCAGGCGCTGGGCGATCCGGCTCACCAGCGGCACCCCGGGCTGGCCCGGGCCGCCGGCCAGGAAGAGCAGGTCGCCCCTGGGCGCGTGGGCGTTGCCCGCCACCGCGACCTTCAGCCGCAGCTGTCCGGGCCGCTCGCCGGTGCGGTCGAGCGGCACGGTGAGCGTGCCGCAGGTGAAGCCGGTCGACCCCGGACAGGGCGCACGGTCGGTGAGGGCACCCGCGCCGGTGGTGCCCGTCGTGCCGGCGCCTGCGCTTCCGCTGCCTGCTGTGCCGGTGCCTGCCTGGCCCGTGCACGCGACCAGTGCGGCTGCCAGCAGGGCCGCGGCCCCGACGAGCGCGCCGGTGTGCCGGCGCCTCCTCCGCGTGTCCATCCGTCCTCGTTCCCGGTGGGTGCCGCCGGACCGAACGGCGGTGCTTCGCCAACACGCCCGGCGCGGTCAGGAGTTGGCCACCCCGCCCGATCGCCTGACGAGCGGTCACCCGAAGACGATCGCCCGCCCGTCGGCGAGGCTGGCGCGGCAGGCCTGGTACAGCTGGTGCCAGGCGAAGATCTCCGGCTCGAACGGATCGTCAGCCGGCAGCGCGGCCAGGCGGGCCGACTCCGCCGGGTCGAGCGTGCCGTCGGCGGCCAGCCGGACCCCGATCGCGGCGGCGAAGCCCTGGAGCTCGGCCAGCAGACCGCCGCTGGAGCCGACCATGCCGCCCCCGGAGACCCCGGAGCCGGTGGGGAGGAAGAGCGGGTCCGTGAAGTCGGTCGGTATGTAGTAGCCCTCGCAGTCGGAGTGGCAGAGCAGGTGCGAGTCGAAGAGGTAGGTCTCCTCGTCGACCAGCTCCATCTCGTCCTCGAACTGCTCCTCGTCGACCCCGCGCACCCCGGTGACCGGTTCGCCCACCCGGTGCAGCACGTACACCCGCCGCAGCTTCGACAGGTAGCTGTAGGGGAAGCCGGCGTAGAACCCGTCCGCCCCGTTGTCCGGTGCGGCCGGTTCCCGCCACGCCACGCCCGCGGTCTCCAGTGCCCGGTGCAGCACCTCGGCGTCGTCCCGGAGGCCGGGGGTGCCCAGGATCCCCACACTGATCGACAGTCCCATGCCCCCGGATGCTAGAGCACCCCGGGGACAGGTGTCCCCGGGGTGCCTGGCGACCGCGTGTCAGCGGTAGTTGACGAACTGGAGCGCGAAGTCCAGGTCCTTGCCCTTGAGCAGCGCCTGGACGGCCTGCAGGTCGTCCCGGCTCTTCGAGGAGACGCGCAGCTCGTCGCCCTGGATCTGCGCCTTCACGCCCTTGGGGCCCTCGTCGCGGATGATCTTGGAGATCTTCTTCGCGTTGTCCTGGGAGATGCCCTCCTTGATGGACGCGAAGATCTTGTACTCCTTGCCCGACAGCATCGGCTCGCCCGGCTCGACCGCCTTGAGCGACACCTTGCGGGCCACCAGCTTGCTCTGCAGCACGTCGAGGATGGCCTTCACCCGCTCCTCGCCGTCCGCCTTCATCTCGATCTTGTCGCCCGACCGGTCGATGGTGGCCCCGACGTTCTTGAAGTCGAAGCGCGTGGCGATCTCGCGGGCGGTCTGGTTGATCGCGTTGTCGACCTCCTGCATCTCGACCTTCGAGACGATGTCGAAACTGGAGTCGGCCATCTGTGGTGGTCTCCTTGCGCACTCGGCTTCCCGGATGCCCCGGTTACGGGGCGCTCACACCGACAGCCTATCCAGCCCCACCCCACCCGACCGCCTTGATCATCGCGTGACATACCGAGTGGCGAACCACCCCCACTCATCAGGTAAGGTTTACCCAGTCGAACGGGGCAGGCCCCCGAGAGACGACATCCTGGCTGGTTGCCCGAGCGGCCAAAGGGAGCAGACTGTAAATCTGTCGCGCAAGCTACGCAGGTTCGAACCCTGCACCAGCCACAGGATATGAAGAAGGGCCCCGGACAGCGGAGACGCTGTCCGGGGCCCTTCTTCGCGTTCCCGGGGGCGCGCGTCAGGGGTGGGTGCGCAGGAGGAGGACGGCGATGTCGTCGCTGCGGGGGGCGTCGTTCGACCACTGGTGGAGGAGGGTGTCGACGAGGGCGTCGAGCGGGTCGTGCTCCGGGGAGCTGAGCAGGGCTGCGTACTTGGCGAGTTGGTGGTCCATGTCGATGCCGGGAGCCTCCACCAGGCCGTCGGTGTAGAGGCCGAGCAGGGTGTCGGGCGGCAGGGCGAGTTCGGTGAGGGGGTATTCGGGGTCGCGGAGGATGCCGAGCAGGGGGCCGGGGGCGACCTCGGCGAGGGAGCAGGGCTCGCCGGGGCGGCGGAACAGCGGCGGCAGGTGGCCGGCGTTGGCCAGGACCGCGCGGTGGTGGACCAGGTCGAGCCGGGCGTACAGGCAGCTGGCGAGGAGTTCGGCGTCCAGGTCGTCGAGGAGCCGGCTGGTGCGGGCCAGGACCTGGTCGGGCGGGGCGCCGGCGCTGGTGTGGGCGCGGATCGCGGTGCGGATCTGGCCCATCATGGCCGCGGCCGCGACGTTGTGGCCCTCCACGTCGCCGATGACGGCGACGACGGTCGCGTCGTCGATCCGGATCAGGTCGTAGAAGTCGCCGCCGATGTCCATGCCGCGGGTGGCGGGCAGGTAGCGGGCGGCCGCCTCCAGCTCCGGGTGCTCGTCCAAGGCCCGTGGCAGGAGGGCCTCCTGGAGGCCGTGGGCGAGCCGGTGCTGCTCGTCGTACAAGCGGGCCCGGTCCAGCGCCTGGGCGATCAGGCCGGCCAGTGAGGTGAACACGGCGCGCTCGTTGGCGCCGAACGGGCGCTCCCGGTCGTAGGCGAAGACGCAGCAGCCCGCGGGCTGGTGGTGGGTCGCCAGGGGGAGGATGGCCCAGGCCCGTTTGCCGGTGATCTCGGACAGCCGCGGATAGAAGTGGTCGACCTCGTCGGCCGTGCGGAAGAACAGCGCCCGGCCGGTGCCGGAGGCCTGCGCGGCGGCGCTGAACGCGGAGTCGAGCGGTGCGCCGTCCAGCAGGTTGGCGATGCCGGGCGGGTACCCCGGGTGGCCGATCACGTGCAGGCGGTCGTTCTTGATCCGGTACAGCAGCGCGGCCTGCGCGTCGACGACCGGCATGATCTGCTCGGCCACCACCTCGGCCACGTCCCGGACGGTGGCCGCCTCCGTCAGCGCGGCGGCGACGTGGACCACCTGGTACAGGTGCGCCGCGCTCTTCGGTGCTGCGGCGGCCGCGAGATCGACCCTCATCCGGACGTCGGCGAGCCCGGTGCCGGGCTTGTTCAGCAGCACCGTGATCCCGCTGCTGTCCGGGTAGAGGCGGAAGAGCAGGTCGTCGTCCGGCGGCCGGACCGCGATGAACGACACCGGCTCGCGGCTCACCAGGGCGGCGCGGTAGCCGTCCTCGCAGACCGGGTTGTCCAGCCAGGGGACCGAGTGCCACGGGAGCGTGCCGAGCAGCTCGGCCTCCGTACTGCCCAGCAGGTACGCCGCCCTGGGGCTGACGTAGCTGAACCGGCCCTGCAGGTCCAACCCGCACGCGCCCACCGGCAGCCGGTCCACCAGGTCGACGGCGGCGAGCGCGCGCTGCCGCGGGTCGAGGCTGGGCGGCGGGGTGGCCAGCACCCGGGGGTGACGGGGCGGGAGCGGAAGGTGTCTGCGCGCCTCGGTGTCGATCAGCCGGGCGAGGCGGTGGGCGCCGGCCATGATGTTCCGGCGTTCGCGGGGCTTGACCACCGGCGGATGCGTGGCGGGCCACATGAGCAGCAGCACGCCCCAGCGGTGGGCTCCCGTGAGCGGCAGTGCGGCGAGCGCGAAGGCGTAGGGCAGCGCGGCCGCGACGCGGGGGTAGGCGTGCGTCATCTCCTCCTGGCTGCCGACCCACAGGAAGCGCTGCTCGCGGTACGCGTCCGTGCCCGGGAGCGGGGCGGAGATGGCGGCGCTCATCCACGGACTCAGGAATCCCGGCGGCAGCCCGGCGAGCAGCGCGAGCCGCAACATCCCCGGGTCGGCGTCCCGCAGGTAGATCGCGCCCGCGATCGCCCCCACCTGGCGCATGCACTCCTGGAACGGGCCGTCCAGGTACGCCACCGCGCCCGCGTCCTTGCCCGCGGCCGAAGCCGGTCCGTAGAGCCGAGTGGCGACACCGCCCACATCTGGGACCCTAGGCCCCCACCCGCCCGGCCGCACGCCAGGTCCGGAGGGAGCCCGCCACCCCGGGGCACTGGGCCGCGCATGGGAAGTCGACCCGGCCGACGTTCGGGGGCGCTGTGGGCAGGCGCGCTGGGAGGCCCCGGGGCGGTGGGGAAGGTGGTGCTCCTGCCGGGGAGGACTTGTTGCGAGGGAGTTGCAGGAGGGAGCGGCGGGCAGCAGAGTGGCGGACAGGGGTGGGGCGGTGAACCGGGTCGAACGGCCGGGTCCGACCGAGCTGATCGTCTTCCCACCGGCGCCCGCCGGGATCATCGCTCGCCCGCCCCGCCCCCGTCGCGCCGGTCCGCCCCCGGTGGTCGGCGCGGACCGGTCGGGTCAGCCGCCGACCACCACCGTGACCTGGTAGGTGCGTTGGTCCGGCGGGCACGGCATGGCCTCGCCGCACGAGGTGCGCGAGGCGGTCAGTCGGGAGCTGCCGGCGGCCTGGGCCCGGAAGACGGTGGTCACGGTGCCGCACCCGCCGCCCGGCGGGCAGGTGCCGGGGGACGAACCGGGGGAGCCGGACTCGCTCAGCACGCCCGGTGCGGAGCTGGCCACCGCGGACCAGTAGGTGCTGTGCAGGGTGAGGACCAGGGTGCCGCCGAGCGCGAGGTGCACGGTGCTGCCGTTCGCGTGCTCGTCCACCCCGAGCGGGGGGGACACCGAGACGGAGGGCGCGGAACTCCCGCAGGAGGTCAGCGGGAGCAGGGCCGCGGCCGCCACGGCGGCGGCGCAGAGGGTGATCCGGTGACTGCGCATGCTCGGTCGCCTTTCAAGAGACGGACATCCCTCAGACGCACCACCCCTCGAACCGGATCCACCCGGCCGCGGACCACCGTGCGGACCGCCGTGCGGACCACCCTGCTCCCGCTCCCGTCGCCCGGCACCCCGCTCGCGGATCCCGCGCCGGCGCGGTGTTAACGATCCGTCAAGATCCCGCACGGGCGGCTGCGGTGCGGGTCGGGCGGCGCAGAATTCCGGTGACGCCGGGTCAGGGGGCCCGGCGCGGCGCACGGGGGAAGAAGGCGCACGGCCATGGCAGCGGGGGTCATCGAGGCGGACCGGACCAGACCGGCAGCGGTCCGAGCACGGCCGGCGGAGGGTGCCTGGCGCCGGGTGCGCCGGCTCTGCTGGGGCAGCACCCCGCACCGGGTGCGCACCCTGACCGGCGCCGCCGTGGTCGCGCTGCTGGTCTTCCTCGCGGTGATCACCACCGTGCTGACCGGCGCCCGCGACAGCGTGGACCGGATCGGCCACCGGGCCGCCCCGCAGGCGGTGCGCGCGGCCGACCTCTCCTTCGCGCTCAGCGACATGGACGCGCAGGCGGCGAACCTGCTGCTGGTCGGCTCCGACCAGGACCACTTCGCCCAGCGCTCGACCGTCCGGGAGGCCTACGAGCAGCGCCGGGCGCAGGCCGACGCCGACCTGGAGCAGGCCGCGGAGGCGGCCGACAACGACGCGGGCGCGCACCGGGCGGTCAACGCGGTGCTGGACGGCCTGGGCCAGTACGAGGCCCTGGTGGCCCGCTCCGACCTGCAGGAGTCGGCGGCGAAGGCGGCGCCGGGCCGCCCCGCGCCGGACGCCCTCACCTCCTACCAGCAGGCCACCGACCTGCTCCGGTCCAGCCTGCTGCCGGCCGCCGACCAGGTGGCCGGGGCCAACGAGGCGACCGTGCAGGGCGCCTACGACAGCCAGCGCGCCGACCTCGTCTCGGGGACCTGGTGGCTGCTGCTCACCGGACTGGCGGCGCTGGGCCTGCTCGGCCTGCTGCAGTACACGCTGGCCACCCGCTACCGCCGCCGGTTCAGCCCGCCGCTGGCCGCCGCCGTGCTGCTCACGGTGATCGGCCTGGGCCACGCCGCCTCGCTCGCCGGGGACACCCGGGACCGGCTGCACACCGCCAAGGCGGACGCCTACGACTCGGTGATCTCGATCGGCACCGCCCGCCTGGTCGCCTACGACAGCAACGCCGACGAGAGCCGGTACCTGGTCGACCCGTCGCGCGCGACGACCTACGAGCAGAGCTTCCTGGCGAAGAGCCAGCGGATCGCCACCATGGAGGGCGCCACCCTCGCCGACTACGACAGCGCGCTGGCCCTGGTGGTCGGCACGTACCGGAACGAGCACGTCGTGGACTTCAAGGGCTACCTGGCGGACGAGCTGCGCAACGTCACCTTCCCCGGCGAGCAGGCGGCGGCCGAGCAGATGCTGCTCGACTACCAGGCCTACCAGAAGGACGACCGGACCCTCCGCTCGCTCAACACCCAGGGGCAGTTGGCCCAGGCGGTGGCCTTCGACACCGGGACCGGGGCGAACCAGTCGGACGCGGACTTCAACCGGCTCGGCGCCGACTTCGACCAGGTGATCGCGATCAACCAGTCCGCCTTCGACCGGACGGTGCGGCAGAGCGACGACGACCTCGCCACCGGGACCACGGTCACCTTCGTGCTGCTGGTGGCCGGCGCCCTGGCGCTCACCGTGCTGGCGGTGCGCCCGCGGCTGCGCGAGTACCGCTAGGGCCTGCCAGCACCGGGCCCGCCCGCGGAGCGGCCCGGCTCAGTGCTGGTGCGGCCCGCTCTGCCGCGGCAGCGCCAGCGCCACCGTGTCGGCGAACTCGCGCACCGCGCTGGTGCGCGAGACCACCCGCCCGCCGTGCACCACCAGCCGGCTGTGCCCGCCGGCCAGCGCGCCCGCCAGGGTGTCCCCGCGCACCGCGAGCAGCTCGGCCGGGAAGCCGGCGTCCACCCGGACCGGGGGCAGGCCGAGCACCTGGCGGGCCTGCCCGCTGACCGCCTCGTAGGCGGCGGCGGGCGTCAGCGCCCCGCAGGAGGCGAGCAGGTAGGCGGCCTCCAGTGGATCGGCCCGGCCGACCGGGTTGGCCGCGTCCCGCAGCGCCCCGCTGCCGGCCGCCACCACGAGCTGGTGGTCGGTCAGCTCCCGGACCGCGGCCGGGTCCAGGCCGCCGGGGCCGCCGTCCAGCCCGGCGCAGCCGCCGTTCTGCGGCAGGCAGACCACCCGGGCCCCGGCGCTGCGCAGCGCGGCCGCCCCGCCCGGGGGCAGCCGGTCGCACGGGCCGACCGTCACCCGCGGGCGCAGCGGCGCCAGCAGGGCGCACAGCCGGGCCAGTCCGGCGGGTTCCCCGCCGCGCAGGTGCAGGTCCACCGGGCAGTCGAACTCGGCGGCCAGTTCGGCGACCACCTGGACGAAGCCGACCGGGTCCGGGTCCAGCCCGGGGCAGCCGCCCACCGCGTCGGCCCCGAGCTTCAGCGCCTCGCGCAGCTGGGCCCGCCCGTCCGCCCCGGCCGTGCCGGTGAGCAGCCGGGGCACCGCGACCGCCTGCAGCTCGGCCAGGCCGCGCAGCGCCTGACGGGCGGTGAGCACGGCCTCCAGCCGGCGCAGCCCGTGCACGTCGCCGATCCGCACGTGGCTGCGCTGGGCGGTGGCGCCGTAGCCCAGGGAGGTGAGCGCGGCCTCGGTGATCCGCCGCACCGTCCCGCCGTGGTCGGCGCCCGGGGGAGCGACCGGCTCGCCCGGCGCCGCGGGGGTCAGGGCGGTGAACGCCGTGTCGTGGTGCGCGTGCGGTTCCGCGGGGGCGGGCAGCAGCAGATAACCCGTCAGGTCGATCCGGGCGCCGGACACCGCGGTGGCGTCGGAGCCGGCCGGCAGGGCCGACTGCGGCAGCGGGCCCAGGCTCCCCGAGGTGCCGACGGCCTGGATCCGGTCGCCGCTGATCCGCACGTCCACCACCCGGCCGTCGGCCAACCGGGCGCCGGCCAGCAGCAGCACCGGGCCGTGGCCCAGCGGGTTGCCGCCGCAGCCGCCCCCGCCGGCCCCGGCCGAGCCGGGGCGGCCGCCGTGCTGCGGTCCGTCGGGGTTGTCCGTGCTCAAGCCGCTCACCTCGCTTCGCTCAGCAGGGCCGACACCGGGGCAAGATCAACTCCGGGTCACCTGGCCGTCGAGCCTATGGTCAGCGCGGGCGCGCGGCGGGGAGGCTCGCGCTGAGCGGCGGGCGGCAACGCACCGGGAGTCGAACGGCGGAGCCGCGATCGTGCGCCCGTGCGAGGGTGCCGACCTGCGATCTTGCCGCCGGGATACGGATTTCACCTCTGGCTCGGAACCGTGTAATCTCTTCCTCGTTCAACCGGTTCGCCCCTATAGCTCAGTCGGTAGAGCGTCTCCATGGTAAGGAGAAGGTCTGCGGTTCGATTCCGCATGGGGGCTCTGATGAGAGCCCTCCGCTTCGGCGGAGGTTGATCATCAAGTGGCGGTGTAGCTCAGTTGGTAGAGCAAGCGGCTCATAATCGCTGTGTCACCGGTTCAAGTCCGGTCACCGCTACCCCGCGTAGTCGGTCGGGAGATCGCACTCCCGGTCGGCTACTCTTGTTGTGTCATCACCCATTGTCCAAGGAAGGCACTCCCGTGGCTGCCACCGATGTCCGCCCGAAGATCACGCTGGCCTGCGTGGAGTGCAAGGAGCGGAACTACATCACCAAGAAGAACCGGCGTAACGACCCGGACCGTCTTGAGATGAAGAAGCACTGCCCCCGCTGCAACTCGCACACCGCGCACCGCGAGACCCGCTGACACCCTAGGGCGTCGCCGGGCCTGGTTCGCAACAGGTCTTCGACTTCAGGCCGCACCCTCCGGGGTGCGGCCTGAAGTCGTTTCTGCACACGGAGAACTGAGGAGTAGTCCCATGGCGCTCGACCCCTCCTTCATCGGGCGGAGCTACCCGCCCACCGAACCGTACGAGGTGGGCCGGGAGAAGATCCGGGAGTTCGCGGTCGCGATCGGCGACCCCAACCCGGCGTACCTGGACCGGGAGGCGGCCAAGGAGCTCGGCCACCCGGACGTGATCGCGCCGCCGACCTTCCCGTTCGTGCTCAGCTACCAGGCGGCCGCCCAGGTGGTGGAGGACCCGGAGCTCGGGCTGGACTTCAGCCGGGTGGTGCACGGGGACCAGAAGTTCACCTACCGTCGGCCGCTGCGGGCTGGCGACCGGGTGCGGGTCGAGATCACCATCGACAACATCAAGTCGCTGGCGGGCAACGATGTGCTGACCGTGCGTGGCGAACTGGTGGAGGAGGGCGGCGAGCCGATTGTGACCTCCATCATGACGCTGGTCGCCCGGGCGGCCGACGAGCAGGCGGGAGAGTAGGCCATGGCGGTCAGGTACGACGAGGTCGAGGTCGGGACGGAGCTGCCGGCGCAGTCGTTCCCGGTGACGCGCGCCACACTGGTGCGCTACGCGGGTGCCTCGGGGGACTTCAACCCGATCCACTGGAACGAGAAGTTCGCGGTCGGCGTGGGCCTGCCGGACGTGATCGCGCACGGCATGTTCACCATGGCCGAGGCGATCCGGGTGGTCACCGACTGGACCGGCGACCCGGGCGCGGTGGTGGAGTACGGCGTGCGGTTCACCAAGCCGGTGGTGGTGCCCAACGACGAGGCGGGCGCGGTGATCGAGGTCTCCGGCAAGGTGGCCAAGCTGCTGGACGACCGCCGGGTCCAGGTGGACCTGCTGGCGACCAGCGCCGGGCAGAAGGTGCTCGGCATGTCGCGCGCGGTGGTCCAGCTGGCCTGAGCCGACGCTTCGCCGACCTACCAAGCCGCCCCGGGCACCGCGCCCGGGGCGGCTTCGTGCTTCCACACTTGAACAACTGACAGTAACTGTCGGCCGCGCCGGCCCGGCTCGCCGACCGGCCATTGATATCGGCGCTGGCCTGCGCCTTTCCTGATGGACGAAACGTCAGCGAGACGTTCTCGAGAAATTCCTGACACCTGCTCAAATGATGCGCGGGAAGGGCCGGATGGCCCATGCGCGGCCGTTCGCATTCGGTCAGTTGCGCGGTCAAGAGCGCCGGACGTACCGTCCTGCCCAAGACGCGGGTCCCCGGCATCGCGGCAGGTCAGCCAGTGCCCCGGGGCTCGCGCCGGCCGGTCCGGCTGGGCCGGCCGCCGTCCCCTCGCCCTCCGGCCGTCCCGGGCACCCGTCTGTCCGGAACCGCCGGGCGGCCGTCTTCGCGCGGCTCGCCGTGCCCCGTCGCTTTCCCAGGTCGAACCGGCCCGAGCGGGCTGCTCGACGCCCATTTCCAGCATTCCTGACGGCCCGATGGGCCCGTGATCAGGGAGGACTTTCCGTGACCGCAGTGTCCGCGTCCGAGGCCCAGCAGTGGCTGATCGAGAAGATCGCCCACCGCCTCGGGGTGCCCGAGACCGAGATCTCCCCGGAGCAGTACTTCGACGAGCTGGACCTGGACTCCACCGAGGCCCTGATCCTGGCCGGTGAGCTGGAGAACTGGCTCGGCTTCGAGCTGGGCAGCACCACCCTCTGGTACCACCCGACGGTGAAGGACCTGGCCGAGTACCTGGCCCAGGAGTCCGCCGCCCAGCAGCAGGCCCGGGCCGAGGGTCGGCATGCGGCCAGCGCCTGAGCGGGCCGGCAGACCGGCGCCCGGCCCGGTGCACCGGCTGCGCGCGGCCGACCCCGGGCACGGCACGGTGCACCTGGTGCACCCCGGCGCGCTGGCGGTCGGGGTCTACCGCGCCCTGGCCGACGCGCTGCCGGCCGGGGACGGGCTGACCGTGCTCGACCTGTCCGGTCTGCCGGAGTACTTCGAGGCCGCCCTGACCGGTGGCCGGGCCGACACCACGGTGCAGGCGCTGGCCGACCGGCTGCTCGAGGAGCTGCGGTCGGCGCCGGGCGACACGCTGGCCGGCTGGTCCTTCGGCGGTGTGGTGGCCCAGGCCATGGTGGAGCGGCTGCCGGCCGACCGGCGCCCGCGCGAACTGGTGCTGCTCGACAGCATCGCGCCGACCGAGGGCTACCAGCAGCCCGACGAGGCGCTGGACCCGCCGCTGCTGCTGGGCTGGTTCGGGATGTACCTGGGCGCCAAGCGGGGCCGGCCGGTGCCGCTGACGGCGGAGCACCTGGCCGGCGTGGGCACCGAGGAGGGCCTGCTGCTGGTGCTGGACGCCGCCGTGACGGCCGGCGCGCTGCTCCCCGACACCCCGCTGCCGGGTCTGCGCAAGCTCTACGAGACCTACGTGGACGGCCTGTTGCGCAACAACCGGCTGACCGCGCCGTACCGTCCGGTGCCGGCCTCGGTCCCGCTGGTGCTGGTCACCGCCGAACGCGGCCTGCTGCCCGGCGACCGCACCCTCGGCTGGGAGCCGCTGGCCCGCCACGGGCTGGCCGTGCGCGGCTGTCCCGGCGACCACTACACGATGCTCACCCGGCCGGACGCGGCGGCGCTGATCGCCGGCCTGGTCCGCCCGGACCGGCGGACGCGGCCCTGAGGCGCCCCGCCCCGGCCGTTCCGCTCCCTCCCCTGGGCCGCGCCAGGCCCGAAGAGACCAAGAGAGCCCTGCCGTGAACGAATCCCAGCCCAGCAAGCTCCCCCCGTCGGACCCCGACCTCGACCGCAGGCTGGCGGACACCCCGATCGCCATCGTCGGCCTCTCCGCGCTCTACCCCAAGTCCCGTGACCTGCGCGAGTTCTGGGGCAACGTGGTGGCCGCGGCCGACTGCATCGAGGACGTCCCGAGCACCCACTGGGACGTCGCCGAGCACTACGACCCGGATCCGGCGGCCCCCGACAAGACCTACGCCAAGCGCGGCGGGTTCATCCCGCAGGTGCCGTTCAACCCGATGGAGTTCGGCCTGCCGCCGACCACCCTGGAGGTCACCGACGTCCTCCAGCTGCTCAGCCTGGTGGTGGCCCGCGACGTGCTCAAGGACGCCGGCTCCGACCGGAGTTGGTACGACCCGGCGCGCACCGGCGTGGTGCTCGGCATCACCGGTGCCAACCAGCTGACCCAGCCGCTGTCGGCCCGGCTGCAGACGCCGGTGCTCAAGGAGGTGGTGCGCAGCTGCGGGCTGAGCGAGCGGGACGCCGAGGAGATCGCCGAGAAGTTCAAGCTGGCCTTCGCCCCGTGGGAGGAGAACTCCTTCCCCGGCATGCTCGGCAACGTGGTGGCCGGCCGGATCGCCAACCGGCTGGACCTCGGCGGCACCAACATGACCATCGACGCCGCCTGCGCCTCCTCGCTGGCCGCGACCAAGGCGGCGGTCAGCGAGCTGCTGGAGGGCCGGGCCGACACCATGCTGGCCGGCGGCTGCGACGCCGAGAACACCATCTTCATGTACCTGTGCTTCTCCAAGACCCCGGCCTTCTCCAAGAGCGGCGCCATCCGCCCGTTCGACCGGGACGCGGACGGCACGCTGATCGGCGAGGGGATCGGGATGCTGGCCCTGCGCCGGCTGGCCGACGCCGAGCGGGACGGCAACGAGATCTACGCGGTGATCCGCGGCATCGGGACCTCCAGCGACGGGCGGTTCAAGTCCATCTACGCCCCGCGCAAGGAGGGGCAGATGGTGGCGCTGCGCCGGGCCTACCAGGACGCGGCCTGCTCGCCGGCCAGCGTCGAGCTGTTCGAGGCGCACGGCACCGGCACCGCGGTGGGGGACGCCACCGAGCTGTCCGCCCTGGCGGCGGTGGTGGGCGAGAGCACCGAGGAGCAGCGGTTCGCGGCCGTCGGCAGCGTCAAGTCGCAGATCGGGCACACCAAGGCGGCGGCCGGCGCGGCCGGGATGATCAAGCTGGCGCTGGCCCTGCACCACAAGCTGCTGCCGCCCACCATCAACGTCACCGAGCCGAGCTCGGCGGTCGGCGGCCCGTTCTACGTCAACACCGAGACCCGGCCGTGGATCAAGGACCCGGCGCGGTCCGCGCGGCGGGCGGCGATCTCCTCGTTCGGCTTCGGCGGCACCAACTTCCACTTCGTGCTCCAGGAGCACGGTGCCGGGGACGACCTGCGGGTGCTGTTCCCGGTGGCCCAGGCGCAGCTGTGGCACGCGCCGGACCCGGCCGGGCTGGCCGAGCTGCTGGCCTCGGGCGCGCCCGGGGCGGCGTCGGCGGCCGCGGTGCCGGCCGACCACGCGCGGGTGGCGCTGGCCGCGCGCGGCGGGGCGGAGCTGGCCGAGCTGCGCGAGCTGGCCGTCAAGGAGCTGCGCGGCAAGCCCGAGGCGGCGCACTGGGCGCACCCCAAGGGCGTCTGGTACCGGCGGCGGGCGGCGGAGGCCGGCAAGGTCGGCGCGCTCTTCGCCGGCCAGGGCAGCCAGTACGTCAACCCCGGGCGGGCCGCGGTGCTGGCGCTGCCCCCGCTGCGGGCCGCCTTCGACCGGGCCAACGAGCAGTTCGCCGGGGCCGAGACGCTGGCCCGGGTGGCCTTCCCGCCGCCGGCCTTCGACCAGGCCACCCGCACCGCGCAGGAGGAGGCGCTGCGGCGGACCGAGTACGCGCAGCCGGCGATCGGCGCGCTGTCGGCGGGGCAGTTCCGGTACCTGACCGAGCTCGGTTTCGCGGCCGACGGTCAACTCGGCCACAGCTTCGGCGAGCTGACCGCGCTCTGGGCCGGCGGCGCGCTGACCGACGAGGCCTACTTCGCGCTGGCCCGGGCCCGCGGTGCGGCGATGGCGCCGCCCGCCGGGGCAGGGGCGGAGCACGACGCCGGCGCCATGGCGGCGATCGCCGCGGACGACGCCGTGGTGCGCGAACTGCTCGCCGAACATGCCGAGTTGACGGTCTGCAACCGCAACGCCCCGGACCAGGTGGTGGTCGGCGGGCCGACCGCCGCGGTGCAGCGGCTGGTGGCTGCGGCGGCGGGCGGTGCGGTGCGGGTCAGCCGGCTGCCGGTCTCGGCGGCGTTCCACACCCCGTTCGTGGCCCACGCGGTGGCGGCCTTCGCGGCGGCCGTCGACCAGGTCGAGGTGGCCGCGCCGAGGACCCCGGTCTTCGCCAACACCCCTGGTGCGTCGTACGGTTCCGACCCCGCGGCGAACCGGAGGGTGCTCGCCGAGCAGCTGGTCAACCCGGTGCACTTCGCCGACCGGGTGGAGGAGATGTACGCCGCCGGCTTCCGCACCTTCGTCGAGTTCGGGCCGCAGGGGGTGCTGACCAAGCTGGTGGACCGGGTCCTCGGCGACCGGCCGCACCAGGCGGTCCGGCTGGACCCGGGCCCGGGCGGCGACGCCGACCTGGCACTGAAGCGGGCCGTCGCCCAACTGGCCGTCATCGGGCTCCCGCTGGAGCTGGCGGACCGGTACGTGGCGGCGCCGGTGGAGGCGGCGCCGAGCAAGGGCATGACGGTGCCGCTGAACGGGATCAACCACGTCTCCGAGCCGCGCAAGGCGGCCTACCGCGAGGCGCTGGAGAACGGCTACCGGGTGACGCTGCCGACGGCTCCCGCCGCCCCGGTCGCCGCCCCCGTCCCCGCCGCACCGGCACCGCTGCCGGTGCCCGCCGCTCCCGTGGTGCCCGCGGTCCAGCCCGCACCCGTCACGGCGGCCGCGCTGCTGGCCGCGCCGACACCGAGTCAGGAGACACTCCCTGTGGCACCGGACCACCAGCCGGAACGGCTGGCCGAACTGATCGCCGACCACCTGGCGCTGCACGACGACTACCTCAACGGACAGTTGAACAGCGCCCAGCGACTGGCCGGGCTGCTGGAGGACGCGGCCGACCAGGGCCGGGTGGACCAGGTGCTGCCCGGGGTCAACGCGGTGAAGGAGCACGGGCTGGCGATCGGGCGCACGCACCTGCGGGCGAACGAGATCCTGCGGGACCTGGCGGCGCTGGAGCTCGCGCCGGGGACTCCCGGGGCGGCCCCGGCGGCGGCCGCGCCGCTGCCCGCCGCGCCGACCGCACCCGCGCCGGCCGCCCTCGCGCCGGTGACCGCGGCCCCGG
>NZ_JBHYKG010000053.1:0-34878 GCF_042741245.1 Kitasatospora sp. NPDC058965 | reverse complement strand
GTCGCCCGCCCCCCCCCCCCCCCCCCGCCCGGCCCGCCCCCGGGGCCCGCCCGGTCCGCGTGGTCCGCGTGGTCCGCGTGGTCGGCGCGGTCCGGCAGGTGGTCGCCGCCGCACCGACGGTCCGTCACCGCGGGTGCGGGCCCCGGAAACGCAGGATCCCGCCCGGGGAAGCCCCGGGCGGGATCTGGTGGAGAGTCCGTGGACCCTCCGTTGGGTGGAGCTGAGGGGATTCGAACCCCTGACCCCCTCGATGCGAACGAGGTGCGCTACCGGACTGCGCCACAGCCCCAACGAGAAGAAACTCTAGCACCTTTTCGAGGGGGCTCGTGACCACCCCGCTGGTGGGACGGGGTGCCCCGCCCCGGGACCGCCGGTCACTCGTTGGCGGCGCGCGGGCGGGGCTCGGCGACGGGCTCCTCGTACTGGTCGAAGAGCGGGGTGTGCGCGGGCTCGGTGGTGCGCCCGGAGTTCCAGGTGCCCGGGGCGCCGAGGTCCAGGCCGCGGGTCACCCGGGGCGCCACCGGGGCGGTGACGTAGGTGGGCAGCGGGACCGGGACCGGCTCCCAGGAGTCCCGGCCCGCGGCCGCGCGCTCGCGCAGCCCGTCCACCCACTCCTCGTGGTCGGTCGCCTCCACCAGGGCCTGCTGCGGGGCCGGCGCGACCCGCAGCGGCGGGCGCTCCGCGAGCCCGCCGGCCGGCTCGGCGGGGTCGACCCCGGCGGCCGACGCGGCGGTGGTGGCCGCCACCCGGGTCTGCTCCCGCTCCCGCACCCGCTGGGCGGCGACCACCGCCCGCTGCCGGTCCAGCTTCACCACGCAGCGCTGCCGCTCCAGCCGCCGCAGGTGGCCGATGTAGAGGGTGAGCAGCAGGGCGGGCAGGGCCGGCACCCAGAGGAAGGTCACCCCGGCCACCGCCGCCACGATCGCGCCCAGCGCGAAGGCGAGGAAGAGCACCGTGACCATCCGCCGGCGGCGGGCCAGCAGCCGGGCCCGCGAGGGGTGTCCGGCCGCCGGGTGCTCCACGGCCGGCGGCGCCGTGGGGGCGTCCGCCTCCGACGGCTCGTCAGCGGGCAGCCCGACCACCGCCGCGGCGCCGGTGGGGCGCTCGGACGGTGCGGACCGGTCGGCGGAGTCCGCCGGTTCGTTCGGTTCGGAGGGCACGGCGTTGTCGTCGAGGACCCGGGACGCCCGCCGCTCCAGTGCCGATCGCCCGGCCAGCAGGCGGATGGCGGTACTGAAGCGTTCGGTCGGGCGCGCTTCGTTGAGCTCGTCCTGCCTGCGGAGCCACATGGGCACCAGATAGGCAGCCCAGGCCCCTACGATGACCGCGTAGATGAGGCCGCTACTGCTCACGTTTCCCACCGTACGGGCGATGGATAAGGGCGGGCAGCAATTTGGATCGGCGTGTCGCGCTGCCAAGCTGATTCTCTGACTATTTCGGCGCCATGTGCGACCGCTTCTCGGTACGACGATGCCATATCGATATGAATTTCGAACACGTATTCAATTACCTTGCGTGCCAACGCTTCAGCAGGCCCTCCGGGACCTCGTCGGCGGTGAGCGCGTACACCAGGTGGTCCCGCCAGTCCCCGTCGATGTGCAGATAGCGAGGCCGCATTCCCTCCGGCCGAAAGCCGAGTTTCTCCACCACCCGCCGGGACGGCCCGTTCTCCGGCCGGATGCACACCTCGATCCGGTGCAGGCCCAGGGATTGGAAACAGTGGTCCACGCCGAGCGCCACGGCGGTCGGCATGATGCCCCGCCCCGCCACCCCCTCGTCGATCCAGTAGCCGATGTTGGCCGAGCACATCGAGCCCCAGGTGATGCCGCCCACGGTGAGCTGGCCGACCAGCTGGTCCCGGAACACCACCACGAAGGGCAGCATCCGGCCCGCGCCCGCCTCCGCCCGCAGGTAGCGCACCATCTGACGGTAGGTCGGCCGGGAGCCGGTGATCCGGCCGGGCGGCGCGGGCGGCACGGTGGCCTCCCAGCGGCGCAGCCAGTCCCGGTTGCGCCGGCTCGTCTCCTGCCAGGCCTTCTGGTCGCGCATCCGGATCGGGCGCAGCAGCACCTCGCCGTCGCGCAGCTCCACCGGCCAGCCGGCGCTCAGTGCGCTCCCCCGTGGTCCGCGCCGCCGTCCGCCGGGCGCGGGTGGTCCCCGCCGCCCAGCTGGTCCACCGCGTGGGCGAGCAGCGGCTCCAGCACCGCCAGCCCGTCCTTCACCCCGCCGGTCGACCCGGGCAGGTTGACGATCACGGTCCGCCCGGCCAGCCCGGCCAGCCCCCGGGAGAGCGCCGCGGTCGGCACCTTCTCCCGGCCCTGGGCCCGGATCGCCTCCGCGATGCCCGGGATCTGTCGGTCGATCACCTGCGCGGTCATCTCCGGCGTCAGGTCCATCGGCGAGATCCCGGTGCCGCCGGTGGTGAGCACCACGTCGTAGCCCTCGGCCACCGCCTGGCGCAGCGCCGCCAGCACCGGCTCGCCGTCCGGCACCACCCGGGGGCCGTCGACGGCGAAGCCCATCCGGGTCAGCCCGGCGACCAGCAGCGGGCCGCCCTTGTCCTGGTAGACCCCGGCCGAGGCGCGGTTGGAGACGGTGACCGCCAGCGCCCTCATGCCGACTCCCCGGGCGCCGACTCCCCGCGCGTCCAGTCGCCGCTCTTGCCGCCGGTCTTGCTGAGCACCCGGACGTCCTCGATGGCGGCTGCCTTGTCCACCGCCTTGACCATGTCGATCACGGTCAAACCGGCCACCGCCACCGCGGTCAGCGCCTCCATCTCGACCCCGGTGCGGTCGGCGGTCCGCACCGTCGCGGTGATCTCCACCGCCGCGTCGGTCACCGCCAGCTCGACCGCCACGCCCGAGAGCGCGATCGGGTGGCAGAGCGGGACCAGGTCGGGGGTCCGCTTGGCGCCCATGATCCCGGCGATCCGGGCCACCGCCAGCGCGTCGCCCTTGGGGACGCCCTCGCCGCGCAGCAGCTCGACCACCCGGGCGGAGACCCGGACCCGGCCCGCGGCCACCGCGGTGCGCACCGTGGTGGCCTTCTGGGAGACGTCGACCATGCGCGCGGCGCCGGTCTCGTCCACGTGCGTCAGGCGGTCGCCGGGGGGTGTGGTCACGTCAGTACTCCAGCAGAACGGGGTGAATACCGCGCTACCGTACCCCTGATACCGCCGTGGACCGCGGTCGGTCCGACCGACGGGCAGGCGTCAGTCCGTCAGAAGGACCACGTCCACCGGCGTGCCGGCGGGTACCGCGACGGTGTCCTCGGGGACCGTGATCAGGCAGTTCGCCCGGGCGAGCGCCCCCACCAGGTGCGAATCGGCACCGCCCACCGGGGCCACCGTGTCCCCCGCGTACCAGCCGCGCAGGAACTGCCGGCGGCCGGGCGGCGAGCTCAGGTCGGCGGTGCAGACCGCGCGGACCACCGGGCGGTGCACGTCCGGGGCGCCCAGCATGGTGCGGATCACCGGCCGGACGAACAGCTCGAAGGAGATGTAGGCGCTGACCGGGTTGCCCGGCAGCGCGAGCAGCGGGACGCCGGGCTCGCCGATCCGGCCGAAGCCCTGCGGCTTGCCGGGCTGCATCCGCAGCTTGCGGAAGTCCACCCCGCCGTATTCGGCGAAGACCTCCTTGACCACGTCGTAGGCGCCGACGCTGACCCCGCCGCTGGTGACGATCAGGTCGGCCCGGCCCAGCTGGTCCTCCAGCACCCGGCGCAGCACCGCCGCGTCGTCCGGCACCCCGCCGACCCGGTAGGCGATCGCGCCGGCCGCCTGCGCGGCGGCGGTGAGCGTGTAGCTGTTCGAGTCCCAGATCTGCCCGGGGCCGACCGGCTCGCCCGGCGGCACCAGTTCGCTGCCGGTGGAGAGCACCACCACCCGGGGGCGCGGGCGCACCCGCACCCCGCCGCGGCCGATCGCGGCCAGCAGGCCGAGCTGGGTGGGACCGAGCTCGGTGCCGGCGGTCAGCACCGTGCTGCCGGCCCGGACGTCGCTGCCGGCCCGGCGCACGTGCGCGCCCTCGCCGACCTCCTGACGCACCCGCACCTCGGAACCGGCCTCGGCGGTCATCGCGGTGGCCGCCTCGGCCGAGCCGGTGCCGCCGTCGGTCCACTCCACCGGGACCACCGCCTGGGCGCCGGGCGGCACCGGGGCGCCGGTCATGATCCGGGCCGCCTGGCCCGGTCCGACCCTGGGCAGCTCACCGGCACCGGCGGCGATCTCACCGACCACCGCCAGCACCGACGGGTACTGCTCGGTGGCGCCGACGGTGTCGGCGGTGCGCACCGCGTACCCGTCCATCGAGCTGTTGTCGAAGGGCGGCAGGTCTCCGCCGGCCGCCACGTCCTCGGCGAGCCGGCAGCCCTGGGCGTCGAGCAGCTGCAGGTCGATCGCGGGCAGCGCGGTCAGGCCGGCCAGCACGTCGGCCAGGTGCTCGTCCACCGTCCAGTGCCGGTGGCCCACCGACTCGGTCCCGCACGCGTCCTGCCGGCCCATCACCCGTACCGCCCCTTCGATCGAGCAGCTGACCCGAGGTCAGCCCTGCATGCCGCCGTCGACGAACTCCTTCAGCCAGCCGCGGAAGTCCGGACCGAGGTCCGCCCGCTCGCAGGCCAACCGGACGATCGCGCGCAGGTAGTCGGCGCGGTCACCGGTGTCGTAGCGGCGGCCGTCGAAGAGCACGCCGTGCACCTGGCCGCCCTCCTCGGCGGTCATCGTGGCCAGCGTGCGCAGCGCGTCGGTCAGCTGGATCTCGCCGCCGCGGCCCGGCTCGGTCTTCTTCAGCACCTCGAAGACCGCGGGGTCGAGGACGTAGCGGCCGATCACCGCGTAGTTCGACGGCGCGTCGGCCGGCTCCGGCTTCTCCACCAGGTCGGTGACGTGGAAGGTGTCGTCGCCGAAGCCGTTGGTCTCCACCGCGGCGCAGCCGTACAGGTGGATCTGCGACGGGTCGACCTCCATCAGCGCGACCACGGAGCCGCCGAGCTCCTGCTGGACCTCGATCATCCGGGCCAGCAGCGGGTCGCGCGGGTCGATCAGGTCGTCACCGAGCAGCACCGCGAAGGGCTGGCCGGCGACGTGCTGCTCGGCCACCAGCACCGCGTGGCCCAGGCCCTTGGGGTCGCCCTGGCGGACGTAGTGCATGTTGGCCAGCGAGACCGACTCCTGCACCAGGGCCAGCTTCGAGGCGTCACCCTTGCGGGCGAGCAGCTCCTCCAGCTCGTAGGCGCGGTCGAAGTGGTCCTCGAGGGCGCGCTTGTTGCGGCCGGTCACCATCAGTATGTCGGTGAGGCCCGCGGCGGCGGCCTCCTCCACCACGTACTGGATGGCCGGCTTGTCGACGACCGGCAGCATCTCCTTGGGCGTCGCCTTGGTGGCCGGCAGGAACCGGGTTCCGAGTCCGGCAGCAGGCACAACGGCCTTGGTTACGGGCATGCGGGGAATCGTCGTCATGCGTTTGACCTTATCGAGGCAGCTGACCGCCTTGACTGAGGGCGAGGTTAATCGGCTATGAACGAACCTCGTCGGCGCCAGTCACGGCGTACGGGGGTTCCCCCGGCCGGAGGCTGGGGGAGGTACGGGCCGCGCCACCCGAGGCCGTGGGGCCCGGGCCGGCACAGGGCGACAGATTACCGTGCCTTTGCGGGTGCCCCGCCCGCCCCGGCGCCCGCTTCGCCTCGGCCAGGGCGCGGTCCGCGGCGCGCAGCAGCGGCACCGGATGGCCGCCGGTCGGCAGCACCGCCGTCCCGGCCACGGCGCGCAGCCCGTTGCCGCCGGCCACCGGCGGCTGGGCCTGCCAGGGCTGGCCCGCCCAGTCCAGCAGCCGGTGGCGGCGCACCGCCCAGCACAGCCGCTCGGCCACCTTGGCCGCCCCGGCCGCCCCGGTGTCCGGCAGCACCACCAGGAACTCGGTGCCGCCGTACCGCCCCAGCGTGTCCGTGGCGCGCACCTCCAGCGAGAGCCGCTGGGCCAGGTCGCGCAGCACCGCCTGGGCCCGGTGCCGGCCGTGCTCGGCGGTGACCGCCTCGAAGCCCTCGATCTCCAGCAGCACCACGGACAGCTCGGGAGCGCGCTCGCCGGCCGTGCGCGGGCGCTGGCAGCGCCGCACCTCGCGCTCCAGCGCGAGCTGCAGCTGGCGGTGGTTCCACACCCCGGTCAGCGGGTCGCGGGCGGCGCTGCTGGCCAGCTCGGCGCACTCGGTGGTGAGCTCCGCCAGCTGCCGGGCCAGCTCGCCCTCGCGGGCGGCCGCGGCCCGCCGCACGCGGCGCAGCCGCACCGCGAGCAGGCAGGCGAGCGCGGTGAGCGGGAGGCTGAGCAGGGCGAGGGCCTGGAGCAGGAGTGCCATGGGACTCCCTCGGGGGAGCGACTGCGGGAGGATCGAGCCGTGTCTGACGATCTCTTGTACAACGACAAGCCCGCCCTGCGGTCACGGCTGCTGGCGCGGCGCCGCGAACTGTCCCCCGAACAGCGGGCGGCGGCGGCCGGCGCGCTCGCCGAGCGGGCGCTGACCCTGGTGCCGCCCGGGGCGGTGGTGGCCGCCTACGTCTCGGTGGGCGCGGAGCCGGGCACCCGGGCCCTGCTGACGGCACTGCACGCCCGCGCGGTGCCGGTGCTGCTGCCGGTGCTGCTGCCCGACAACGACCTGGACTGGGCGCGCTACGACGGCGACGACCGGCTGGCCCCGGCCGGGCGCGGGCTGCTGGAGCCGACCGGGCCCCGGCTCGGCCCGGCGGCGGTCTGCACGGCCGACCTGGTGCTGCTGCCCGGCCTGGCGGTGGACCGGCGCGGGCTGCGGCTCGGGCGCGGCGGCGGGTCCTACGACCGGGTGCTGGCCCGGCTGGCCGCGGCGGGCGTCGAGCCGCTGCTGGCCACCCTGCTGTACGGGCACGAACTGCTGGCCGAGGTGCCGGCCGAGCCGCACGACCGGCCGGTGCACGCCGCGGTCACCCCGGACGGCGTGCACCGGTTCTGACCGCCCCTCAGGGCGTCAGGGTGAGCTTGTTCTTCGTGCCCCGGTCCACCGCGGTGGCCGAGAAGGACCAGGACAGCAGCTTGCCCTGGCGCCACAGGTCGGTCTGGTCGTCGTAGTTGTCGCTGAACGCGTGGCCGGACTCGCCGCCCACGTTGATCCAGTGCGAGGCGTTGAAGTCGCTCAGGTCGACCACCATCCGCATCGACGGGATCCAGTCCACGTCGTACCCGGCCGCCGCGGTCCAGCCGGTGGCGTTCACCGCGGCCGAGCCGCCCGACATCTGGTACGGGCCGCGGTTGAGCAGCCGGTGCACGACGCCGGAGGCGATCGAGGAGGTGTCCACCCCGAGGGTCTGCTCCTTGAGGTTCAGCGGGTGCAGCCGGCCCCAGCTCCAGGTGGAGATGTCCTTGCCGAGGTGGGCGGTGAGGTCCTGGCGGGCGTCCTTCATCGCCTCCTTCAGCAGGTTGTCCAGGCCGTGCTGCTGCACGTGGTTGGAGTCGATGTAGTCCCACCACGGGCTGCCCGGGTTGGCCAGCTGCTGGCGGACCACCTCCATCCAGCGGTCGCCGCCGTCCGGCTGGGCCTGGCTGGGCTTGCGGGTGCCGCACTGGGTGACGATCTTGGTCTCGCCGCCCACCGTGCCGTCCGGCTGGTTGACGTCCACCTTCTGCTGGACCAGCAGGCAGTCGCCCTGGGCCCGCAGGCCGGCCGGGAACTTCTGCCCGAAGGCCAGGATCAGCAGCTGGCGCCAGACGCCGTTGTAGTAGGCGGCGGCGGCCGAGTCGGCGTCCTGGTTGTAGTTCCAGTCCTTCAGCAGGTCCTGCGCCTGCTTCACGTACGGGTCGGTGATCTGCACCTTGAGCAGCAGCGGGACCAGGGTCTTGGCCAGCACGCTGGTGTTGTCCAGCTGCATCGACTGCATGTCGTCGGGCGAGATCTTGCCGCCGTTGTTCAGCCGGAGCTGGATCTGGTCGGTGATCTCCTTGGCCCGGGTGCCGTACTCCCAGTCGGTGGTCAGCAGCGGCTTGTAGGACTGGTCGACCACGGCCTGGTTGGCGGTGACGATGTAGCCGACCGCCGGGTCCTCCACCCAGGGCAGGGTCTTGAAGTCCAGGTAGCCCTTCCAGTTGTAGCCGGAGTCCCAGCCCAGCGCCGGGTAGCGGCCGTCGCCCTTGCCGCGGATCGGGATCTGCCCGGGCGCCTGGTAGCCGATGTGGCCCTTGGTGTCGGCGTAGATCAGGTTCTGCGCGGGGACCGCGAAGTCCTTGGCGGCGTTGCGGAAGTCGGTGAAGTCGCCGGCCCGGTCCAGCTCGAAGACCGCGTCCATGGTCTTGCCGGGGTTGAGCGCGGTCCAGTGCAGCGCGACGCCGTAGCCCGAGGTGCCGCGGTCCGGGGCGGCGTTGCCGGCCGGCGCGTAGGTGCCGACCTGCTGCTCCTCGGTGCTCTGGTCGGAGATCAGCGGCCCGTTGTTGGTGCTGCGCACGGTGATCACCCGGTCCGTGCCGCCGGCCACCTTGATGGTCTCCTTGCGGGTCTCGAACTTCTGGTCCTGGTTGTCCACCAGGTAGGTGTCCGGCCCGGTGACCTTCTCCAGGTAGAGGTCGGTGACGTCGGCGCCCAGGTTGGTCAGGCCCCAGGCGACGTTCTGGTTGTGGCCGATCACCACGCCCGGCATGCCGGCGAAGGTGAATCCGGTCACGTCGAACGGGCAGCTCGCGCTGACGGTGCGGCAGTGCAGGCCCATCTGGTACCAGACGTTGGGCAGCCCCGGGCCCAGGTGCGGGTCGTTGGCCAGCAGCGGGCTGCCGGTGGTGGTGTGGGTGCCCGCCACCACCCAGGAGTTCGAGCCGATGCCCTGGCCCTGCGGGCCGAGCAGCTGCGGCAGCATGGCCAGCTCGTCGGAGACCGAGGTCAGGCCCCGGGTCAGTGCGGCGCTCTGCTGGGTGGTGCCCGCGGCGCCGGCCTGGCCCTGGTTGACCGCGGCGACCGGCGGCTTGTAGACGTTGTCGGCGCCGACCGTGCCGGTCTGCACGATGGTGCCGTTGCGCTGGTACGGGTAGTCCGGGTAGAGCTGGTTGATCTGGTCCGGGCTGAAGGTCTGGCTCAGCAGCGACCGGTCGATCTCCTCCTGCAGGTTGCCCGACAGGCTCCAGGCCATCGCCTTGAGCCAGGCCACCGAGTCCACCGGGGTCCACGGCTCGGGCTTGTACCCGCTGTTGACGGTGCCGAGCAGCGCGTACTCCAGCGAGGCGGTGCGCCCGCCCGGGTGCTGGGTGAGCCAGGCGTTGACGCCGTCGGTGTAGGCCTGCAGGTACTTCTTGGTCTCCGGGCTCAGCGTGCTGTCCCACTCCTTCTGCGCCACGTCGTGCCAGCCCATGGTGCGGATGAAGGAGTCGGTGTCCACCTGGCCGGCGCCGAACATCTCGGAGAGCCGGCCGGCGGTGATGTGCCGCCGCACGTCCATCTCCCAGAACCGGTCCTGGGCCTGCACGTAGCCCTGGGCCTTGAACAGGTCCTCCGACGAGTCGGCGTAGACCTGCGGGACGCCCTGGGCGTCCCGCTTCACGTCCACCGCGGCACCCAGCCCGGGCACCTGGACGCTGCCGCTGAGCTGCGGGAACGAGGCACGCACGGTGTCCACCGCGTACCACCCGCCGGCGGCGACCGAGGCCACCAGCAGCACGACGAGCACAACCACGATCAGACGGGCGCGCCGGAACTTCTTGGTACGGGGCGAGCGGGGCATCTGGGTCCTAGCGGCAGGGAGCGGGAACGTCACATGAGCGGGGCGGCCGTGACCGCTCACCACATTAGGACGACTCGGGTGGCGCGGGTGCACGGGGGACGCCCACGGTTGAGTCACAGGGACCCTACCGGGCGCGGCTGAAGGCGGGGTTCCGGTGGTGGGTGGCTGATTCCGCCGCACTGTTCAAGAGTTCAAAGATCAGGTAAAATGTTAGCCTGGGTAACGATCCATTCGCTGACCACGCGTCAGCCGGTGCCCACTGCCTACGCTGTCCTCCCCTGCCCCAGTGACCCCTCCCGTGCCGCCCGCCACAGCCGCCCGCGACCCCGAGGTGCCCCTGCGTGACCGTCTCCCACCTGAACACCTTCCTGCTCGAGTCCGCCGTGATCCTGCTGATCGCGGTGGTCGCGGTGCGGTTCGCCACCCGGTCCGGGCTGCCCAGCCTGCTGCTCTACCTGGGCATCGGCGTGGTGCTGGGCCAGGACGGACTGGGCGTCACCTTCAACAACGCCTCGCTCACCCAGGTGCTCGGGTACGCGGCGCTGGTGGTGATCCTGGCCGAGGGCGGCCTGAAGACGAACTGGCGGGAGATCAAGCCGGTGATGCCGACCGCCACCGTGCTGGCCACCTTCGGGGTCGGCATCTCGGTCTTCGTCACGGCCGCCGGGGCGCACGTCCTGGTCGGCACCGACTGGCGCGAGTCGCTGCTGCTGGGCGCGATCGTCTCCTCCACCGACGCGGCGGCGGTCTTCTCGGTGCTGCGCACGGTGCCGCTGCCGGCCCGGCTGAGCGGACTGCTGGAGGCCGAGTCCGGCTTCAACGACGCGCCGGTGGTGATCCTGGTGGTCGCCTTCGCCACCACCGGACCGTTCGACCCCTGGTACGTGCTGGTCGGCACGATCCTCGCGGAGCTGGCGATCGGCGCGGCGGTGGGACTGGCGGTCGGCCGGCTGGGCGCCTTCGGCCTGCGGCACGTGGCGCTGCCCTCCTCCGGCCTGTACCCGATCGCGGTGCTCGCGCTCACCGTGCTGGCCTACTCCGCCGGCGCGCTGCTGCACGGCTCCGGCTTCCTGGCCGTCTACGTCTGCGCGGTGCTGCTGGGCAACGCCAAGCTGCCGCACGGCCCCGCGGTGCGCGGCTTCGCCGACGGGCTCGCCTGGATCGGGCAGATCGGCATGTTCGTGCTGCTCGGCCTGCTGGTGAACCCGCGCACCATGGGCTCGGCCGTCTGGCCGGCGATCGTGATCGGCTCGGTGCTGGTGCTGCTGGCCCGCCCGCTCTCGGTGGTGGCCACGCTCACCCCGTTCAAGCTGCCCTGGCGGGAGCAGGCGCTGCTCAGCTGGGCCGGGCTGCGCGGGGCGGTGCCGATCGTGCTGGCCACCATCCCGCTGGTGGCCGACGTGCCGCACGCCGCCGACGTGTTCAACATCGTCTTCATCCTGGTGGTCGTCTTCACCCTGCTGCAGGGCCCGACGCTGCCCTGGCTGGCGCGGCAGCTGCGGATCTCCGAGGGGGCGCTCGGCCAGGACCTGGGCATCGAGTCGGCCCCGCTGGAGCGGCTGCACGGCCAACTGCTCTCGGTCGCGCTCGCGCCCGGCTCGCGGATGTCCGGCGTCGAGGTGGGCGAGCTGCGGCTGCCCGCCGGGGCGGCCGTCACCCTGGTGGTGCGCGAGGGCAGCAGCTTCGTGCCGGACAAGGCCACCGTGCTGCGGGCCGGGGACGAGCTGCTCGTGGTCACCACCGAGACGGTGGCCGAGGCCACCGAGAAGCGGCTGCGCGCGGTCGACAAGGGCGGCAAGCTGGCCGGCTGGCTCTTCGGCAAGTGATGCAGGTCGCTGTACAACAGGTGACGTTTCCGTAGAATCCAAGGTGGTACTGATCAGTACCCTCTAAAGTGGAGACAGATACACCCACAGACATATCCACACTGCAACATCTGCCTGATGCAGAGTTGGCGCGACCGCTCGGCGGCCGCGGTCCGCTGCCCGGCCCCGCTTCCGCGAACGACGGCCCCCGGACCCCGGTATCTACCCCGGTCGACGCGCGAGAGGACGACTCTCGGCGCCGTCGGGGACCCCACCCTCACCCCGGCGTCGCTACCAGGCAGCAGGAAGGACCGACCGTGGCGGCCCGCCCAACGGTCGACAACCCCGTAGTCCCGGCCCGTGTCGGCTACGTCTCCCTGCTACGCACCCCGGGTGCGTGGACGTTCGTGCTCCCCGCCTTCGTGGCGCGCCTGCCCTACGCGATGCTCAGCCTGGGCATCGTGCTGCTGGTCTTCGACACCCGCGGCTCCTACGGCACGGCCGGCTCGGTCGCGGCGGTCGCCGCGGTGGCCCAGGCGCTGGTCGGCCCGCAGACCGGGCGGCTGGCCGACCGGTTCGGCCAGACCGCGGTGCTGCTGCCGAGCGTGCTGGTGCACGCCGTCTCGGTCGGTGCCCTGATCGCGCTGGCGCTCGGCCACGCGCCGGTCTGGACGCTCTTCGCCACCGCCGCCCCCGCCGGGGCCAGCGTGCCGCAGATCGGCGCGATGGTCCGGGCCCGCTGGGTGGCCCGGCTGGCCGACCGGCCCCGCCACCTGTCCACCGCGTTCGCCTTCGAGTCGGTCACCGACGAGTTCACCTTCGTGGTCGGCCCGGTACTCGCCACCGCCATCGCCACCACGGTGGCACCGGCCGCGGGGCTGGCCGCCGAGGCCGCGCTGACCGTGCTGGGCGGGCTGGCCTTCGCCGCGCAGCGGGGCACCGCGCCGGCCCGCCACCCGCGCGCGGCGGGCGGGAACCGGGTCTCCGCGCTGGCCTCCCCGGGGGTCCGGCTGCTGGCCGGCTCCTTCCTCGGCGTGGGCACCGTCTTCGGCGCCATGCAGGTCTCGGTGACCGCCTTCGCCGAGGCCCAGGGGCAGGCCGGGATGAGCGGCACCGTCTACGGCGTCTTCGCCGGCGGCTCGATGCTGGCCGGGGTGCTGTACGGCATGGTCGCCTGGCGGCGGTCCGCCCGGGAGCGGATGCTCGCGAGCTACGCGCTGCTGGTGCTGGGCTGCTCGACGCTCTGGGCGATGCCGGACCTGACCGCGCTGGCGGTGGCCGCGCTCTGCTGCGGGCTGGCCATCGCGCCGACCCTGATCACCGGCTACACGCTGGTGGAGACGCTGGTCGCCGACGGCGCCAAGACCGAGGCCTTCACCTGGTTGACCGGGGCGATCGGCCTGGGGCTGGCGGTCGGCTCCACGGTGGCCGGGCAGCTGATCGACCTGGGCGGTCCGCGCACCGGGTTCCTGGTGCCGGTGGCCGGGGCCGGGCTCGGGCTGGTGGCGCTGGTCACGTTGCGCGGCCTGCTGGTGGGTTCGCCCGCGCGGGGCCGTACCGTTGCCAGGAGCGGGGCGGACCGCCGCGGCGCGCTGGAACCCCGCTGCTCACCCGCCACGCTGGACTGATCCGGCGGAATGCCGCATCATGGACCGTCGTTAGCACTCATCAGCCGAGAGTGCCAGGAGGAAGACACAGTGCCCACGTACCAGTACCAGTGCACCGAGTGCGGCAACGGCCTCGAGGTGGTGCAGAAGTTCACCGACGAGGCGCTGACCGTCTGCCCGAACTGCCAGGGCCGCCTGCGCAAGGTCTTCTCCGCGGTGGGTGTGGTCTTCAAGGGCTCGGGCTTCTACCGGACCGACAGCCGGTCCTCCTCCAGCAGCACGGTCTCCTCGGGCTCGTCGGGCTCCGCGGCCGCCTCCTCCTCGTCCGGGGACTCCTCGTCCTCGTCCTCCTCCTCGTCGAGCACGTCCTCGGCGAGCGCGACGACCTCCAGCAGCACCTCGACGGCGAGCTGACCGGACCCGCTCCACAGCGGTTCCGCGGCCGCCGCCGCGCGCTCCTTCCGCACCGAAGGCCCCCCGGGCGTACCCGGGGGGCCTTCGGGCTGCCCGCCCGCACCCGGGCCGACCAGGGCCGATCCGGGTTGTCCACAGGCACAGAGTTATCCACAGGCCTGTGGACGGACCTGGGCATGAACGCCGGCACGGGCCACAGTGGCGGCATGAGCGAAGACCTCGACCTGCTCCCCCAGCCCTCCCGCTCCGTGCCCGCCTGCGGGGTGCGGTCCAGCCACCGGCGGCCGGCTCCGCCGCAGGCGGTGCCGGTGCCGCCCGGGCGCCCGGTGCCCGGGTTCCGCCCGATCCGGCGCGGCAGCGGCGTGCGGCACCGCCTGCGGCGGGCCGTGCGGCTGCGGTCGGGCGCCGTCCTCAGCGGCCTGGCGGGCGCGGCACTGGCCAGTCAGTGCGCCCACCGGCTGGGGCGGCCGTGAGCGGGCCGTCGGCCGTGGTGCGACGGGCGGCCGTGAGCCGACTGTCGGCCGTGGCGCGGCGGGCTGCCGTGAGCGGGCCGTCAGCCGTGGTGCGGCGGGCGCTGCTCCAGGTACCAGTCCAGGCCCCGGGCCGAGGAGCTCTCGCCCCAGGCCGCGTCCGTGTCGTCGCTGGTCTGCCGGCCCAGCGGATCGGCGAAGACCAGCTTCGCCGCGGGTGCCGGCCGCGCGGGCTGCTGCTCGGGCTGCTCCGCGGGCTGCTGCTCGGTCTCGGCGGGCGGGGCGGGGGTGGGCTGGTCGGTCATGCCTACCAGGGTAGGGCGCCGACCGGCACGGCCCCGAGGGGCCGGGCGTGGACCGCCCGACCCCTGGAGCCCGTGCCGTGCCGCCGGGCGTCAGCCCAGCGCGGCCTTGAGGAAGTTCGCGCCGTTGTAGGAGCCCCAGCCGGTGACCTTGTCGTAGCCGGTCCCCGCACTGTACGCGCCGTTGCTCCCGGACTTCACGTCGTGGAAGGCGCTGCCGTAGGAGGTGGAGGTGGCCAGCGAGTAGATCCTGCTGTTGGCGTTGCCGAAGGCGGGCTTGCCCTTGGCCTTGGCCTCGCTGTTGTAGACGGCCGCGAACGCCGCCCAGTTGGGCGCCGCCGCGCTGGTGCCGCCGAACTCGTACCAGGCGCCCTGGGTGTAGATCGCCCAGCCGCTGGCGGGGTCGGCCACCGCGGAGACGTCCGGCACGGCGCGGTACGAGCCGCTGTTCACCGGCTTCTGGTAGCTCGGCGTGGCGACGGAGGAGGAGACGCCGCCGCCGCTGCCGGACCAGGCGGTCTCCTTGGCGTACGCCCCGCCGGAGAGGCTGAGCGTGGTGCCGCCGGTCCCGGTCACCCACGGGTCGGCGGCCGGGAAGTCGACCGACGTGCCGCCGTTGCCCGCGTCGTCCGAGCCGCTGTCGCCCGAGGCGGCGAAGACCGACTGGCCCTGGGCCGCCGCCTCCTTCAGGTCGGTGTCCACCGCGGTCCGGTTGCTCGCCGTCTCGCCCGCCTCGTAGATGCCCCAGCTGATCGAGATCACCGGGACGTCGTCGCTGACCAGCTTGGCGTAGATCGCCGTCTCGCCGGCGTCGCTGTTGGGCGCCTCGTAGACCTTGACGGTGGCACCGGGAGCGAGCGCCTGGACCACCTCGATGTCCAGCTCCACCTCGTCCTGGCCGGACAGGTCGGTGGTGCCGCCGCCCGCGCTGACCACGGTCGGGGTGCCGGTCTGGAGCGCGAAGTACTTGTCGTACGCGGCCACGTTGGACTGCTGGTAACCGGAGAACTCCAGCAGGCCCACCGTGCTGCCGGCGCCGTTGTAGCCCGCGGAGAGGGTGGAGGTGAGGTTGTAGGCGGAGCGCGCGGCGGTCGGGCCGAGGCCGGTGGGCGCCTTGGCGGCGGCGTGCGGGGCGGCCGTGTCGAAGTGCCGGTACTTCGCGTAGTCGTTGAGCCCCGAGACGTCGCTGACCACCGAGGCGATCCCGGCGGGCAGCACCGGGGCCGTGGTGTTCGCGAAGAACGTGCGGCCGTCCCGGCCGTCCCGGTAGGTGGCCAGGCTGGTGCCGAACGCCTTCGCCACCTGGGCGGCGGTCCCGCTGGCCTCGACGGTCAGCCGGTTCGCGGTCACCCCGGACACCTGCAGCCCCTGCGCGGCCAGGTAGCCGGTCACCGCCGCCACGTCCTTCGGCGCGGCGCCGAACCGGTCGGCGAACTGCGCCACCGTCAGGTAGTGCTGGTACTGCGGCGACGCCGGATCGGTCACCCGGGCCAGGAACGCGTGCAGCCCGGCCGGGTCCCGCTGGGTCAGGCTCACCGCGACGGATATCCGCTGGTCCGCGGCCACCGAGCCGGTGCGGGCCGCCTGGCTGACCGCCGGCAGCACATCCCCGCGCACCACACCCGCCTGCGGCGCGGCGAACGCGGGGGTGGCGGCCAGCGCGACGATCGGCAGCGGCGCGACGAGCAGCCCGATGACGGGCCTGAGACGCAAGGTCACGACAGTCCTCCTGGGACGGCGATGGAACGGCTCGTTGCGGCAGGGGAGTTGGTGGTCCGCTGGTTCGAGCCGGGGTCGATGGCAGCAACGCTAGGCTTGTCGATCCACCGTCAAAAGAGGGGTGACCCTTGCTGGTCGGATGTCCGGGTGATGTCGCACGGTGGCGTGCGGTGACACCGGATCGCGGCCGACCCGGGCGGCGGGCCGGGCCGCAGCCGAGCCCGGCGCCGGTCCGCCCTCGGTCCGCCCTCGGTCCGCTGCCGGTCCGCCGCGGGTCGGTCCCGGTCAGCCGTACACGGCGAGCGCGCGGGCCAGCCCGCTGCGGGAGCGGACGCCGAGCTTGCGGTACACCCGGGACAGGGTGCCCTCCACCGTCTTGACGCTCACGAAGAGCGCCGCCGCCACCTCGCGGTTGGTCGCGCCGTCGGCCGCCAGGTCGGCCACCCGCCGCTCGCTGGCGGTGAGCAGCCCGCCGGCCGCGCCCGGCACGGCGAGCGCCCGGTCCACCCGGTCCAGCTCCGCCGCCGCCCGGAGCAGCAGCGGGCGGGCCGCGAGCCGGGCGCAGCGCTCGCCCGCCTCCAGCAGCGCGGCCCGGGCCCCGGGGCGGTGCCGCAACCGGCGCTCCACCGTGCCGAGCGCGATCAGCGTCCGTGCCAACTCGATCTCCAGCCCCGCGCCCACGGCTCCCGGCCGGTCGACCTCGGCCCGCAGCCCGTCGGCTTCGGCCCGCAGCAGCTCGACCGCCGCCCGCCCGTCGCCCAGGCCGGCCCGCACCAGCGCGGCGGCCCGCCGCACCGCGGTAACCGCGGCGGGCGCGGTGCCGTCCGCGGACCGCAGCGACGCGGCCGCCTCCCCCGCCACCTCGGCGGCCTCCCCGGTCTCTCCCAGGGCGACCAGCCCCTCGGCCAGCAGGGCCAGCGCCCGGACCGTGGCCGGGTCCACCGCCCCCACCACGGATGCCAGCCGCCGCACCTCCTGCAGCTCCGCCACGCCCGCCGCGGTCTGCGCCACCGGTCCCAGCAGCAGCGCCGCCTCGCCCGCCACCGCCAGTGCCTGCCCCTGCGGCAGCACGGCGCCCGCCGCGCCCCACTGCGCCGCCGCCAGCCCGGCCAGCTCGCGCGCCCGCTCGGCGCTGCCGCCGAGCAGTTCGGCCCGCGCCACGGCGAGCGCCGCCCCGGCCCGTCTCGGTTCGCCGCCACCGGCCTCGCCCGGGAGCGGCAGCGGCTCCCCGTACCGGGCGAGCAGCTCGACCAGCTCCGCCGCCGCACCCAGCGCCGACGCACCGTCACCCTGCTGCGCCAGCGCGGCCGTGCGCAGCGCGAGCAGGGCCGGCGCGGTGTCCCCGTCCGCCCCCGGGCCGCTGCCCCGGGCGGCGGCCAGCACCCGCTCCGGCCGTCCCGCGGCCAGCTCCGCCGCCAGCCACCGCTCGCGCCGGTGCGGCGGCAGCGGCACCGGCAGCGCGGCCACCGCGTCCAGCGTCCGTCGCGCCCGCACCACCGAGCCCCGGGCCAGCTCGACCCGGGCCGCGACGACCAGGGCCGCCGGATCCGCCGCCCCGGCCTCTGCGGCGTACACGGCGGCCTCGTCCAACCGCCCCGCCAGCAGCGCCCGCTCGGCGGCCCAGGGCAGGACGGTGCGGTCGCCCTCCGCCAGCCCCGCCGCGACGAGTCCGCCGCTCGCGACCGGGGCCTGCGCCACTGCCCGCAACAGCACCGCCCGCGCCCGACTCCGCACACCGCCCGCCCCGCGGCCGCCCGACGCACCGTCACCCGACATCCCGCCGCCCGACGCACCGTCACCCGACATCCCGCCGCCCGACGCACCGTCACCCGACATCCCGCCGCCCGACATCCCGCCGCCCGACGCACCGTCAGCGAGCGCCTGTGCTGCCAGCGCCCGCGCCTCGGGCCACCGCTCCGCCGCTGCCGCGCACTCGGCGGCGGCCACCGTCGCCGCCGCTCCGGGGCGCTCCCGCACTGCGCGCAGCGCGCGCTCGTACTCCCGCTCCACCCCCGTCAGCGCCTCCGCCGCCCCGTCCCAGCGGTACCCGCCCCGCGCCAGCGCCACCGCCGTCCCGGGGTTGCCCGCCGCCACCCGCTGCACGTCCCGCAGCACCGCCGCGGTGCACCCCGGCACCTCGCGCCGCACCACCGCCGCCAGCGCGCTCGCCCGCAGCCCGCCGACCGGGACCACCGCGCCCGACCACCCCGGCAGCACCGCACCCGCCGTCGCCAGCACCCGCACCCGCCCCGCGACCGCGCCGCCACCGCCACCTTCCGGGTCGCGACCGCTGCCCCCGCCGTCCTCGTCGGCCCCGCCACCCCGCCCCACCCGCAGGCCCCGCAGGTCCCGCACGCCCCGCCGCAGTGCGAAGCGCAGCGCGGCCGCGCTCGGCAGGTCCAGCCGGTCCGCGCCGTCCAACACCACCAGCACCGGTGCGACCGATCGCAGCAGTTCCAGCAGCCCGAGCCGC
Organism: Kitasatospora sp. NPDC058965; assembly: GCF_042741245.1. Lineage (NCBI taxonomy): Bacteria > Bacillati > Actinomycetota > Actinomycetes > Kitasatosporales > Streptomycetaceae > Kitasatospora > Kitasatospora sp. NPDC058965. The sequence continues at coordinate 16,365 of NZ_JBHYKG010000053.1, read as the reverse complement.
AGCGCCAGGCGGTCCACTCCCGAGACCGGCGGCCGGTCCCGCAGCAGGGCCGCCCGCAAGGCCGCCCGCGGTGCCTGCGCCAGCGCGGCCAGCGAGCGGTCCAGCACGTCACCGGGCAGGCAGCCGAGCAGGTCCGCGAGTCCGACGTGGGGCAGCTCCCGTTCCTCCGCCGCCGGCTCGCAGCGCAGCACCGTCCAGCCGGCCTCCCCCGCCTCGTCGCCCAGCGCCTCGGCCAGCGTGCTCAACCCGATCCCCGTCGCCCCGGTCAGCAGCACCGCCCCCCGCGCGGCCAGTGCCTCGCGCGCCGCCCCCAGTTCCCCGTCCCGCCCGAGCAGCAGCACGCACCCCGCCCCTTCCCCGCTCCCCCATCAGCCATGGACCTGACATCAAAGCAGACCCGGCCGGACCTGCGGAATCGCCGAACACGGTGATCATCGAGCGTTCACGGCCGGACACACCCGGGCCCGCAGGCCCCGGGTCTCCGTACAACACGGGGATCCGGACGCGCCGCCCCCGGACACACGACACACGCCGCCCCCGGACACACGGAGACCCGGACACCGCCGTGCGGTGTCCGGGTCGTCCGCAGGAGTCACGCGGCCTCGAACCCCGCGTGCCCCGCGATCTTCTTGAGCTCCGCCAGCGCGTGCTTCTCGATCTGGCGGATCCGCTCACGCGTCAGGCCGTGCTGCTTGCCGACCTCGGTCAGGGTGCGCTCGCGCCCGTCCTCCATCCCGTAGCGGGAGCGGATGATCGAGGCCGTGCGGTCGTCGAGCCGGCCGATCAGGTCGTCCAGCTCCTCGCGCCGGAGCATCACCATCACGGCGTCCTCCGGGGAGACCGCGCCGGTGTCCTCGACCAGGTCGCCGAACTGGGTCTCGCCCTCGTCGTCCACCGCCATGTTGAGGCTGACCGGATCCCGCGCCCAGTCGAGCACGTCCTTGATCCGGGCCTCGGTGGTGTCCAGCTCGGCGGCGATCTCGGCGGGCTCGGCCTCGCGGCCCAGCTCCTTGGACTTCTCCCGCTGGACCCGGCGGATCCGGCCGAGCTCCTCGACCAGGTGGACGGGCAGCCGGATGGTGCGGGACTGGTCGGCGATCGAGCGGGTGATCGCCTGCCGGATCCACCAGGTCGCGTAGGTCGAGAACTTGAAGCCCTTGGCGTAGTCGAACTTCTCCACCGCGCGGACCAGGCCGGCGTTGCCCTCCTGGATCAGGTCGAGCAGGGGCAGCCCGCTGCGCGGGTAGCGGCGGGCCACCGCGACCACCAGGCGCAGGTTGGAGCGGATGAAGACGTCCTTGGCCCGCTCGGCGTCGGCGGCTATCGTCTCCAACTCCTCGCGGGTGGCCCCCTCGGGCAGCGGGGCCACGCCGTCGTCGGCCTCGTCCAGCAGGTGCTGGGCGTAGACGCCGGCCTCGATGCGCAGCGACAGCTCGACCTCCTCGGCGGCGTCGAGGAGGGGGGTCCTGGCGATCTCGTCGAGGTACATGCCGACCAGGTCGCGGTCGGCCTCGAGGTTGGTCGGGCGGGCCGTACGAGTCCGGTCGGCCCTGTCGCGTACGACGGCACGGGTGGCCATGCTTGCTCCCTTGCTGTTGATGCCCGGGTCGGGTCTCGGTGGTCGCGCCGGTCCGGACGAATCGGTCCGACCGTCGGCCGGAGCGACGACACGCCCTCCTGCAGTGCGCGGCCCGATGGCCCGCACACGTAACAATCCAACGAACACAATCCGGACAACATTCCCAAGTGACTCAGATTCCTTGGGCGATGCAGTATCCTGCCCGTTTTCACCTCGGCTTTGGACGCAGAGCGACCGGTTGTGCACACGACGTGCACCGGTCAACGGGGGCGACCACAGGGCCGCCGCACCCGCCGCGCCTTCCCCCTCAACGCCCGGTTGCGCCTGAACGATCCCCGCAGGTCGTCCCCACAAAAGATGCCAAAACGCGATCGCTCCCCCATCGGATCGTCGCGCCCGCCTGGGAATGTGTCAGCCATGCACCTGACCAGCGCCCCCGGGCGCCCGCCGGCCGGCCGACCGCGCCCGCTGCGCGCCCGCCTGCCGCGCTACACGGCGATCGCGCTCGGCTCGCTGGCCCTGTGCGCGGTGCTGCTCGCCCTGGTGCAGACCGGCTGGGGCCCGCTGGCCCGACTGGACCACGGCTGGGCCGACGGCCTGCACGGCCTGGCCCGGCGCAACCTGCCCTTCACCGTCTCGATGCAGACCACCACGATGCTCGGCAGCCCGGTGATCATGCGCACCCTGCTCGGCCTGGCCGCCGCCTGGCTCTGGGCGATCGGCGCCCGCACCCTGGCCGGCTGGACGGCCGCCCAGGCGCTGGTCGGCTGGGGCCTGCAGTGGCTGGTGAAGACCGCGGTGGACCGGCCGCGCCCCGGGTGGCCGGATCCGGTCACCCAGGCCCCGGGCCCCGCGTTCCCCTCCGGCCACGCGATGGCCGCCGCGATCACCGCCGCCACCCTGGTCGCCCTGGTCTGGCCGCGCGCCGACCGCCGCGCCCGGGTCGTCTGCTGCTCGCTGGCCGCGGCGGGCACCGGCCTGGTCGGCTTCACCCGGCTGGCACTCGGCGTGCACTGGCCGAGCGACGTGCTGGGCGGCTGGCTGCTGGCCGCGACCGTGCTGGGCGGCACCACGGTGCTGGTCGAGCTGTGGCGCCCGGGCGCGCTCTCCCGGGACGTGCGGCGGGTGAACTGGCGCACCAGGCCCCGGGTGCAGAGCGTGCTGGCGTCCTCGGTGCCGTTCCCGGAACTGCCCGACCACCCCGAGGAGGAGCCGGGCGAGGATCCGGAGGAGGCGGCCGACGGGCAGTGACATAGCTCACACGAGTGGATCTCCGATGACAGGTGCGCCTGAGGACACACCTCCCCCACACCGGCCCGATCCATCGCCAGCCGCCATAATTACGCCCCAACCAGGGCGAATCACCACGCGGAGCGCACGGTTCCGCCCGGCTCGGCCGGGCCGGTGCCGCCCGTTCCGCTGCCCCGAGACCTCCACCACATGGCACCTGGCTCCCCACCGAGTGCCCGGGTAGGGCAGACTGCTTCGGCTGGGCATCCTCTGCCCGGCTCGGGGAAACCGAGCAGCGCCCGCTCTGCGGCAGCCCCGCAGCAGCACCTGCCCTGCCAGACCGAGCGACGGGGGTCCGATGACCACGCACACGACGGGCGATCCCTACGGTCCGTACGGTGCGGGCCCGTACGGCGCACCGCAGCCCGGCACCCCCGGCTTCCAGGAACAGGCCTACCCGGCACAGGGCTACCAGGAGCAGGCCTACCCGGCACAGGGCTACCAGGAGCAGGCCCACCCGGAGCAGCCCGGCACCCAGGTGCTCCCGCAGCAGCAGTTCCAGGAACCCCCGTTCCCGCAGCAGGCCTACCCGCAGGACCCGTACGGGCAGCCCGCCCACCAGCAACCTGCCCACCAGCAGCCCGCGCACCAGCAGCAGGCGTACCAGCAGCCCTACGAGCCGGTGCAGCCCTACCCGGCCGCTGCCCCGACCGCGGCGCCGTCCCCGTACGAGCAGCAACCGCAGCAGCAGCAGTTCCCGCCGGAGCCGGCCCTCCCGCCCCAGCCCGCACAGTCCCCGTCCTGGGACGAGCAGTACTACCAGCCCTACCCCGGCCCGCAGCAGCCCTTCCAGCAGCCCGACGCGTACCCGGGCGGGTACCCCGCGGCGCCGGCGCCGGCCGACCCGCCGACCATGGCGCTGCGCCCGATCCCCAGCCAGGGCTTCCCCGCGCCGCCCACCGCGCCGCCGGCCGGCGTGCCCCAGCAGCGCGACCCCGCCAAGGCCGAGCCGTCCGAGGAGGCGGTGGCCGGACGCAACGGGCTGATCATGGCGCTCGGGACGCTCTCCTCGCGCGGCCTCGGCTTCGTGCGCGCCGCGATGCTCGGCGCCGCGCTCGGCTCCGGCGACATCGCCAGCACCTTCAACGTCGCCAACACGCTGCCGAACATCGTCTTCGTGATGCTGATCGGCGGCGCACTCAGCTCGATCTTCGTTCCGGAGCTGGTCAAGGCCGCCAAGACGCACAAGGACGGCGGTGTCGCCTACACCGACCGGCTGCTGACCCTGTGCGGGATCGCGCTGGTGGTGCTGACCCTGATCGCGGTGCTGGCCGCCCCCCTGCTGGTCTCCGTCTACGGCCCGACCTGGACCGGTGCCCAGCGTGACCTGGCCATCGCGCTGGCCCGCTTCCTGCTGCCGGAGATCCTCTTCTACGGCTTCTTCACGCTGCTGGGCCAGGTGCTCAACGCGCGCGGCAAGTTCGCCGCGATGATGTGGGCGCCCGCGCTGAACAACGTGGTGGCCATCGCGGTCTTCGCCCTCTACCTGGGCATCGGCGGCGAGGCCAGGCACATCGACAAGGTCACCCCCGGCCAGACCCTGCTGCTGGGCGTCGGCACCACGCTCGGCGTGGTGGTCCAGGCGCTGGGCCTGCTGCCCTCGCTCAAGGCGGCCAAGTTCCGCTTCCGCCCCCGCTTCGACTGGCGCGGCGCCGGCCTCGGCGCTCCGATCCGGGCGGCCTCCTGGGCGCTGCTGCTGGTGGTGGTCACCCAGGTCGCCTTCACCGTGATCACCGCCCTGACCACCAGCGTGAGCAACAAGTCCGCGAACTACGCCTACTCCAACGCCTACCAGCTCTTCGTGGTCCCGCAGGGCGTGATCACCATCTCGCTGGTGACGGCGATCCTGCCGCAGATGTCGCGGGCCGCCAACGAGGGGAACCTGACCAAGATCGGCACCGACCTGGCCGGTGTGATGCGCAGCTCGGCCGCGATGATCATCCCGGCCATGGTGCTGTTCGCCGCCTTCGCCGCCCAGATCACCCAGGCCGCCTACGGCTACGGCAACGCCCGCAGCGGCGACGGCCTGACCCTCACCGGGGAGGCGCTGCTCGCCTTCTCCTTCGGCCTGCCGTTCTTCTGCGCGCAGTACGGCCTGGCCCGCGGCTTCTACGCGATGAGCGACGCGCGGACCCCGTTCTGGCTGACCGTGGTCGCCTCGGGGACCAACGTCTTCTTCTCCTGGCTGGCCTGGCTGCTGCTGAGCGACCGCTGGAGCATCGTCGGCATGGCCGCCGCGCAGAGCATCGCCTGCGTCGTCTCGATGACCATCACCGGCATCGCGCTCTCCCGCCGGCTCAGCTCGCTGCCGACCGCACCGGAGAGCCCGGAGGACCGGGCCCGGGTGCTGCGGACCGCCATGCGCACCCCCGCGAGCAGCGGCCTGGACGGGCGGCGGGTCTTCGGCCTGCACCTGGGACTGCTGCTGGCCTGCCTGCCGGGCGCGCTGGTCGGCCACTTCCTGGCGGGCGCCCTGGGGAGCAGCTGGTTCGGCAGCGTGGTCGGCCTGGGCCTCGGCTCGCTGCTGGTGCTCGCCTCGCTCTTCGTGCTGGCCCGCCCGCTCGGCGTGGCCGACGCGGTGGCCCCGCTGGCCCGCAGGCTGCGCATCCCCTACCCCGCCACCCCCGAAGCCGGCCGTCGGCGGCGCCGGTAGTCTGACCGGACATGACCGTCCCTCAGCACGATCCTGTCCCGTCCGACCTCCCCGCCCGGCCGCTGCGGATCGCGGCCGCCCAGGCGCCGGTGCTGCCCGGTGACGTCGGGGCCAACGCCGCCCGGGCCGCCGAACTGGTCGAGCGGGCGGCGGCCGCCGGCGCCCGGCTGGTGGTCTTCGCCGAGAAGTTCCTCACCGGCTACGACCCCGAGCTGATCGCCACCGACCCGCAGCGCTACACGGTCACCGCGGACGACCCCCGGCTCGCCCCGATCACCGCCGCCTGCCGGGCGCACGGGATCACCGCCGTGCTCGGCGCGGCCACCCGGGACGCGGCCGGCGTGCTGCGCATCTCCGCCCTGGTCCTCGGTCCCGACGGCACCGCGTTGGCCCGCTACGACAAGCAGCACCAGTACGGCAGCGAGCCGTCCGTCTTCGCCGCCGGCACCGCCGGCTGCACCGTGGAGCTCGACGGCTGGCGGCTCGGTCTGGGCATCTGCTACGACTCCGGCTTCCCCGAGCACGCCCGCGCCGCCGCCCTGGACGGCTGCCACGCCTACCTGGTCGGCGCCCTCTTCGGCACCGGCGGCGGCCGGCAGCAGCGCGCGGTCTGGTTCCCGGCCCGCGCGCTGGACAACACCATGTACGTCCTGCTCGCCAACCACGTCGGCGCGGCCGGCGACCTCACGGGCTGCGGCGGCAGCTCCGTCTGGGGCCCGGACGGCGGCCTGCTCGCCGACGCGGGCGAGACCGGGGCGGGCCTCGCGGTGGCCGACCTCGACCCGTCCGTGCTGGCGGCGGTCCGCGCCGACCTCACGATGGTCACCGAGATCGCCACCCGCGACGCCGCCGTCGCCACCGGCCCGCGCGACCGCATCACCGTGGCCTGACCGACCGGCCGCACGGCGGAGCCCCCACCCCGCCTCGGGGGTGAGGGCTCCGCTCGCTCGGCCCTATCCGGCCAGCAACTTCTCCTTCGCGCGGTCGAACTCCTCCTGCGTGAGCTCGCCCCGCGCCTTCAGGTCGGCCAGCTTCGTCAGCTGGTCGACATTGCTACCGCCTCCACCACCGCTCCCGGCGGTCTCGCGGATGTACTCCTGCATCGCCTTCTCCCGGCGCGTCGCCTCCTGCATGTCCCGCTCCCCCATCGCCCCGCCGCGGGCGATCAGGTAGACCAGCACACCCAGGAACGGCAGCAGGATCACGAAGATCAGCCACCCTGCCTTCCCCCAGCCGCCCATGTCGTGGCTGCGGAAGATGTCCATGACGATCTTGAAGAGCAGGAAGAGCCACATGATCCACAGGAAGAACCAGAGCATCATCCAGAACGCGTTCAACAAGGGATGGTCCATGCCTCAGGTGTAGCCCTCCCCTGCGGAACCCGCCCGCCGACCGGGCCGTTCGGGGGACGCGGCCCACGGAATCGCGTTGCGAATCGAACATGTGGAGCAATAGCCTCACGGCGCACTCCGACTTTCACACCGTCAGCACTTCATGCGCCGCCGCCACTTGATGCCCTCGGGCGGGGCAGCCGGACGTGGACGAGTCGGCCACCGGCCGGCCGATGAACGCTGACGACGTTCCTGTTCCGTCACTCCGCGAAGGATGATCAACGTGCCCCGTCCTGCTTCCAGGCCCTCGTCCCGGCACCGAACCGGGCGGCCGCTCACCGTCGGAGCGGCCCTCGCCACCGCCCTGGCCTTCGCGGCCGGTCCGGCCCTCGCCCACCCGACCGTTCCCGTGGCGTCCGTCGGTGCCGCTGCGGCGCCGAGCTCGCCGACGGACCTGGCCCGCGCCCAGGCCAAGAAGACCGGCAAGCCGGTCACGGTCGACGCGCTGACCACCGAGACCGCGGTCACCGTCGCCAACCCCGACGGGAAGACCTTCACCCGGACCAGCAACATCCAGCCGGTCCGGGTGCAGAAGGGCGGCGCGTGGGTCGCCACCGACGCGACCCTGGCCAAGAACGCCGACGGGACCTTCTCCCCCGCCGCCACCCCCTCCGGGGTCACCCTGTCCGGCGGCGGCACCGCCCCGCTGGCGGCGTTCAAGGACAAGGCCGGCCACCAGTTCTCGATGGCCCTGCCGTTCGCGCTGCCCAAGCCGACCGTCAACGGCGACACCGCCACCTACGCCGAGGTGCTGCCCGGCGTCGACCTGCAGGCCACCGTCACCGACCAGGGCGCCTTCCACGAGGTCCTCGTCGTCAAGAACGCCCAGGCCGCCGCCAACCCCCAGCTCAAGACCCTCAAGCTCGCCACCAGCACCAACGGCCTCACCACCAGCACCGACGCCGACGGCAACCTCACCATGAAGGCCCCCGACGGCACCGTGGCCTTCCACGCACCCACCCCGGTCATGTGGGACTCCGCCGCCCTGGCCGCGCCCGGCGGGGTGCCGGCACAGGCCGACGCCGCGGCCGCGGAGGCCGCACCGAAGGCCAGGGCGATCAGTCCCGCCGCCCCGCCCGCCCCGCCGAGCGCGGTCGACCCGGCGGGCCGGGTCGGCTCCAGCAAGGACGGCCCGGGCCACGGCGCCCACATCTCCACGCTGAAGGTCACGGCGGACGGCGGCTCGGTCACCCTGGCCCCCGACGCCGACCAACTCGCCCACGCCAGCTACCCGCTCTTCATCGACCCCACGGTCGCGCCGGGCGGCGGGACCAACCACTACCTGGAGGTCAAGGAGGGCTGCGCCGGACAGTCGCTCTACGACAACGCCCAGGAGAACGGCGAGGGCGTCGGCTACCAGCAGTACGACTCCAACTGCTTCGGCCTGTACCGCTCGTTCTACGAGATGGACACCAGCTTCTTCAACAGCAGCATGATCATCACCAAGTCGACCATGACGCTCGCCGAGACCTACGGCGCCGACCACGGCTGCAACAACACCTGGGGCATCGGCCTGCGCCTGACCGGCGGCATCGCCAACGGCACCAACTGGAACACCCAGCCGGGCCAGGTCCAGGACCTCGGCCAGACCACCGTCAAGAGCGCCTACTCCGGCTGCGGCACCCAGTACGTCAACTTCGACGTCACCGGCCCGGTCGGCCAGTACCGCGGCTACAACAACCTGACCTTCGGCATCTACGGCCAGGAGAACAAGTACGCCACCAACTACGGGTTCATGCGCTTCAGCACCAACCCGCAACTGTCCACCCAGTACGAGATCGCGCCGAACATGCCGGACACGGTCTCGCTCAGCCAGGGCAGCTGCGGGGGCTGGCTCGGCGCCACCGTCTCCGGCGTGACCCTCAACAGCCACCTGAGCAGCGGCATGCCCGGCGTCAACCTGCACGCGGGCACCTACCTGCAGGACGACTCGGCCGACGACGGTCACGGCAACCCGTACGTCGACGGCTACTCCACCAGCCCGACGGTGGGCAACCCGGGCGGTGTCTCCAGTCCCTCCCCGGTCGGCTTCGCCGACGGCCACACCTACGAGTGGTCGGAGTGGGCCAACGACGGCTACATGGACGGCCCCCACACCTCCCCGTGCGTCTTCACGGTGGACTCCACCGCGCCGACGCTGACCGTCAACCCCAGCACCGCCTTCCCGGCGCTCGGCAGCGGCAAGACCCCCACCGGCCACGCCGGTGACACCCTCACCCTCCAGGTCACCGCCAAGGACCCCGTCCCCACCTGGGCCTGCACCCGCGCCGCCTCGCCCTGCCGGGCCAGCGGCGTCGCCGGGTTCCACTACGCGCTCGACGCCGGCATCCCCGCCAACGGCGCCCAGAGCACCGGCGTCACCGGCACCAGCACCGACGGCACCGCCAACGGCACCGTCACCGTCACCCTCCCCGCCAACCAGTGGGGCACCCACACGCTGTTCGTGGCCGCCTACGACAACGCCGGCAACTCCACCACCCAGAGCTACAGCTTCTACGCCCCCTGGAACCCCGCCGCCAAGGTCGCCACCGGTGACGTGGACGGCGACGGCGTCCCGGACCTGGTCACCGCCGGCAGCAACGGCAACCTCTACGTCGTCCCCGGCAATGCCGACCCGGGCTACCTGCCCACCCCCGCCTCGACACCCGCCACCAGCCCCGAACCCGGACACGGCTGGGACACGTACCTGCTGGCGCACGGCGGCAGCCTCACCCAGTCCGGCCTGGACGATCTGTACGCCTACAGCAAGACGAGCAAGCAGCTCTACACCTACGCGAACGACGCCACCGCCACGCCGGCCGGCACCCCCGGCCACTTCAGCCTGACCCAGGGCGTCAGCCCGGTGACCAGCAGGCCGGGCTGCCAGGCCAACGGCACCGTGGACTGCACCAACTACCCGAAGGACTGGTCCCTGGTCCAGCAGATGATCAGCCCCGGAACCCTGTCCACCGCGGCCAACCAGGCCGCGAACCCGGGCCAGTTCGTGGCGCAGTCGCCCGACCTGATCACCGTCGAGAACAACCAGCTCTGGTACTACGTCAGCGGCTTCAACCCGGCCAAGGGGCACCTGTCCTCCGCCTACCCGCTGGGCACCGGCGACTGGTCCAAGACCACCCTGGTCGGCGTCGGCCGGACCGGCGGCACCCCGACCACCATCACGGTCCCCGGTGACGGCTTCGCCAACCCCCCGGTCCCGGCGCACAGCTACACCGACATGACCGGCGGCACCCCGGTGCTCTGGGTCCGCAACAACACCACCGGCGCGGTCACCAGCTACCCGCTGGCCTTCGACGCCAACGGCCTCCCGGCCGGCACTCTCACCGCACCCGTCAGCGGTGCCCTGCCGTCCGCGCTCACCAACGCCGGCGGCAGTCCGGTCTGCCTGGACGACCGTGACGGCGCGGTCGACGGCGCATTCGTCCGCGTGGTGGCCCCCTGCGTAGCCGACGCCGCCTCCCAGGCCGTCACCTACGGCACGGACAACACCGTGCACCTGGCGGGCAAGTGCCTGGACGTCAGCAACGGCGCCACTGCGGCCGGCACCAAGGTCCAACTGTCGTCGTGCACCAACGGTCCGGGCCAGCAGTGGACCCCCGGCAGCGGCCCCGGCTCGCTCGTCAACACCAAGTCCGGCCTGTGCCTGGACGACCCGGCCGGCAGCACCGACGGCACCGTCCAGCTCCAGATCTGGACCTGTGGCGGCGGCCCGAACCAGAACTGGGCCTCCGGCACCACGCTGCCCGCCCAGCAGCCCGTCCTCAACATCGGTCTCCCCAGCGGTCTCTACCCGACTGTCAACTCCCCGGGCGACGTCAACGGCGACGGCACTCCCGACCTCTACGCCGTCAGCTCGACCGGCCAGCTCTGGGAGTACCCGGGCAGCAGCCCCAAGGGCTCCCTCGCCCAGGTGGGCAGCCCGGTCCTGATCGGGACGCTGAGCACCGCCACCGTCGGCCCCGGCCCGTACCTGCTGTACAACACCGTCACCACCAAGTGCGCCGACCTCCCCAACTACGGCCCGGGCAGCCTCGGCACCCCGGTCGCCGAGTACACCTGCAACGGGACGTCGAGCGACAACCAGCTCTTCTACTGGGACAACCACGGCACCACCGCGGACGGCTACAGCCAGTACACGATCCGCAACGCCAAGGACAACCTCTGCCTCGACGTCCACGACTTGGGCGTGGTGGAGGTCGGCGCCCCGGTCAGCGAGTACACCTGCAACGGCACGTCCGGCGACAACCAGCTCTACAAGCTCGTGCCCCGGCCCGGCGGAGCCAGTTGGATCGTCAACGTGAAGAGCGGCCTGTGCCTCGACGTCAACGGCGTGCGGACCGGTGGCAACGACGCCCCCCTCACGCTGTACACCTGCAGCGACCTCGACGACCACACCTGGCTGCTGCAGTGAGCCTGGCACGGGTCGTGCGCTGAGCATGCGAAGGCCCCCTCGGAGGATCTCCGAGGGGGCCTTCCGTGCGGTGTGCCCCAGGCAGGATTCGAACCTGCGACACCAGCTTTAGGAGAGCTGTGCTCTATCCCCTGAGCTACTGGGGCCGACACGACGGCTGACAGCCTAGCCGATGCCGTTGGCCGACTGCCCCATTCGAGTGAGCGGGGTGCGGCGGCCCGGGGCGGGCGGGGGTCAGAGCTTGGCGACCGCCTTGGCGGCGGCCTCCTTCATCCGGTCCCAGGGGAGCCCGCCGGCCGTCTCCGCGCCGACGTAGAGGACGCTCACGGCGGTGCCCTTCTGCTGGACCGCGAACTCGCCCTCGGCGCGGGAGCCGGCCGGGAGCTTGCTGTTGCGGTCGGGGCCGGAGGCGTTGTTGGTGATCGACCACTGGCCGGGGCCGCGCGAGACCACGGTGGTGGCGGGCAGGAAGTTGTCCTGGGCGCACTGGCCGATCCAGCTGTTGAGCCGGTTGACGGCGTCGCCCGCGGCGGCCGGGGTCGCGAAGTCGGCGACCATGTCGGCGGCGTAGTAGAAGACGAACTTGCCACCGGGGCGGGTGGCCTGGCGGTAGGTCCGGTAGGCCTGCGAGCGGGCGCCCAGGTCGTCCAGCGGCGTGAGCAGGCAGGGCAGGTCGGAGGCCAGGCCGTAGCCGCTGTAGCTGGCGTCCTCCTGCCAGCTGTCGGTGCCGTCGACCAGCAGCGGCAGGTCGCCGGCCGGGAGCAGGCGCGGGTCCTGCTCGGAGGGGGTGTCAGGGGTGACCGGCGGCACCTGGATGGGCGTGTGGCCCGCGCCGATCAGCACGGCGGACGCCGCTCCCGAGCGGCTCGGCCCGCGACGGGCGAGGTCGCCGGCGCTCGCCACCGTCGCCACCACCGCGGCGCAGCCGAGCACCGCGCTGACGCCGCGACGTATCCACCTGTGCACCAGGTCCCCTTCCACCAGCCTGCCTGGACGGTATACGCGGGCGCGTCGCGAAGACCAGGCCAACGGCTGTCATCCGCCGATCAGGCAGTGATCGTAATCGGGCCGGACGCCGCAGTGCGCGGCCCGGTTTCGTCGACCGTCGCTCGCGGGCCTGCGGTCCGGTCGGTCAGAGTCCGAACCGCTCGATCGTCTGCTGCTCCTGTGCCAGCCGGCGCAGCCCGAGCAGCACCGGTTCGAAGAGCACCGCACCGGCCACCGCCAGCTCCACCTGCTCCACCACCGAGTCGAGCCGCTCGATCCGGTCCAGGTCGAGGTCGGCGGTGCGGGCCATCTGCTCGGCGTACGGCGCCAGGTCCTCGGCGGTCTGCGGGTAGCCGAGCCGGTGCAGCGAGGCCAGCAGCGCCACCAGCTCCCGGTAGATCGGGGAGATCTCGCCGAGTTCGGCGGCGTCGCGCCAGCCCAGCTCGGCGAGCAGCCGGTCCAGTTCGGCCCGGGCGGCGGTGACCGTCGGGTCGTCCGGGTCGGGGTCGGCGTGGTGCGGCATCGCCCAGAGCGCGGCGCCGAGCCGGATGCTGCGGCTGAGCGAGTCGTCGTCCACCTGGACCAGCACCTCCCGGACGGTGGCCACCGGGATCCGCCCGACCTGCACCATCGCCCGGACCAGCCGCAGCCGGCGCAGGTGGGACTCGTCGTACTCGGCCTGGGTCGCGTTGACCAGGCGCCCGGGCGGGAGCAGGCCCTCGCGCAGGTAGTACTTGATCGTGGCGAGCGAGACACCGCTGTGCTCGCTCAGATCGGCCAGGCGCATCCCCTTGTGACTCCCCTTGAATAGTGCCACTATCCCACTTATTGAAGAGCGGCACTATCCAACCACGGAGCAACCTGACACACCGTCGAGGATCGAGGGGGGATCCACCGTGTTCAGCACACCGAATCCGGGCCACACCACCGCCGCCGCCGAGGGGGAGGTCGTCCTCTTCCTGATCGGCATGCGGATCAACCACTTCCGCGCCCCCCACCACTGGCTCCCGGTCATGCTCGGCATGCCCCGGATGCTGCGCGAGCTGTCCGCCGAACCGGACAGCGGACTGCTCGGCTACCAGCTGCTCACCGGGTCGCCGCGCACCTACTACGTGGTCCAGTACTGGGAGTCCACCGAGAAGCTGCTGCACTACGCGAGCGCCCCGGAGAAGCTGCACCACGGCGCCTGGGCCCGGATCAACCGGATGATGCGCGACTCCGGACAGCACGTCGGCCTGTGGCACGAGACCTACGTGGTCCCGGCCGGGAACTACGAGACGATCTACCACGACATGCCCGCGTTCGGCCTGGCCGGGGCCACCGGGGTGCTGCCGCTGGAGAGCCGGGGCCGGACCGCCCGTCAGCGCCTGGCCCACGGGTCCGCGGCCGGCCCCGCGGACTGACTTCACCCCTCCAGCCCGTCCGCGAACGCCTCCAGCGCCTCCACCCAGCCCGGGTGGAGCACGGTGTCCGGCGTCCCCTGGTCCGCGTGCACCAGCTGCCCGTACCGGCCCGTCCGGCCGGGCTCCAGGTCGAGCACCAGGAGCGAGCCGTCCGGTCCGTCCGACAGCGGCAGCCAGCCGGGCCGCCAGCCCCAGTCCCGGCGCACGGCGTCGTCCGGCTGCTCGCCGGTCCAGTCGCCCTGGTCCGCGCGGGCGGCCAGCAGGGCGGCCAGCTCCCCGTGCGCCACCGGCGCCGGCTCCCCCGCCCCGCCCAACTCCTCGGTCCCGACCAGCGCCACGCTGCCGTGGACCGCCAGCGAGGCGGCGAAGTCCACCGGCAGGCTCCGCGCCAACTCCCGCTCCGCAGCGGCGATCTGCTCCGGCGTGGCGGGGGCGCCCAGACCGGCCAGCAGCTCCGGCGCGCGGCGGCGCAGCGCGGCCTCGATCCGCTGCCAGGCCGCGGCCACCCGGGCCCGCACCCGCGCGCGCTGCTCCTCGTCCAGCCGCTCCACCGGCGGCGCGGCCTCCGGGTCGGCCACACCGGCCCGCCGCAGCTGGGCCTCGGCCGTGGTCCGCTCGGCCTCGCCCAGCAGCTGCAGCCGCACCGCCGCCCGCCAGCGCAGCACCGGCGCCCGCCGCTCGTCCCGGGCCAGCGCGAGCAGGACCCGGCGCAGCTCCCCGTGGTAGGCGGGACCGGCCTCGAAGACCAGGGTGGGCACGTCCTGCAGGTCCAGCCCGCGCCGGCCCAGGAACTCCTGCGGCGCGAGCTCCAGCGAGCCCAGGGCGATCGCCACCGCGTGCGGCACGAACTGGGGGTGCAGCTCGGTCAGCGGCCGGGCGAGCGCGCCGAGCCCCACCACCACGCCGCGCGCCAGCGCCCGGTCGGCCACCTCACGGGCCGTCAGGTGCGCCTCGGGCCCGAAGGCGAGCAGCGTCCGCACCGCCGCGCCCACCTGCCAGCGGTTCCCCGCGGCCGCGATCGTGCGCTGCCGCTCGATCGCCTCGACCCGCTGCTCCGGCCCGAGCAGCGCGTAGGAGCCGGCCGCACCGCTCTGGTGGTGCGGCGAGCAGGCGCGGTACCGGTCCACCGCGGCCGGCCGCTCGGACTCGTCCAGCAGCGCCAGCCCGATCAGGGTGGGCAGTGGCTCGTAGCCCTCGGGCCACTCCCGGTAGAAGGAATTGCGCGCCACCACCGGGTCGCCCTGCGGGTCGGCCAGGTAGCGGCGCAACCGGTCCGCCGCCGCCCCGCGCCGCTCCGGGGCCAGCTCGACCAGCGCCCGGCAGACCTCCGGCCGCCCGGTCTCGTCGTGCTCCAGCAGGTGTTCCAGCACCGTCCCGATCCCCGGCCGCCGCGGATCCCGCGGCGGCAGCGAGCGGGCCGCGGCCAGCACCGCGGGGGTGTCGCCCACCGGCCCCTCGGGCAGCAGCAGGACCGCAGGACAGCTCGACTCCGTCTCAGACACGCGCACAGGCCCTTCCCCGTCGGCGTCGGCGGCCGGGTCCGGCCGACACCCGACAGAACGTGGCGCACGTCGCACCCGGTTCGAGTGGACGCCGGCGCGGCCCGGGCGGGTCGAATCCGGCCCCCACCGGATTGACGCACTGTTCGGCTCCGCACCCGCGAACGGGGGCGATATCGAGCCGTTCGCGGGGTGCCTGCCCACCGCCCTCCGGACCGTCCGGTACCCTGCCCCGGCGCTGGTCCGGGTTACCGGGCAGCCGCTCCGGGTCGCTACCATCGGCTAGGTCAGCGGACACCGCGATCTGGATGTGGTCGCGGCCAAACCCCCGAAAGGCTCGTACGTGACTGCGCCCCAGGAGCACTCCTTCGCCGACCTCGGCAAGGTGCTGGTCATCATCCCGACCTACAACGAGGCCGAGAACGTCGAACGGATCGTCTCCCGGGTCCGGGCTGCCGTCCCCGAGGTGTACGTGCTGGTCGCGGACGACAACAGCCCGGACGGCACCGGCGAGATCGCCGACAAGATCGCCGAGCTGGACGGCAACGTCCACGTGATGCACCGCAAGGGCAAGGAGGGCCTGGGGGCGGCCTACCTCGCCGGTTTCCGCTGGGGCATCGACAACGGCTACGACGTGCTGGTCGAGATGGACGCCGACGGCTCGCACCAGCCGGAGGAGCTCTACCGCCTGCTGACCGCGCTGCGCGGCGCCGACCTGGTGCTCGGCTCGCGCTGGGTGCCGGGCGGCAAGGTGGTCAACTGGCCCAAGTCCCGCCTGTTCCTGTCGCGCGGCGGCTCCACCTACTCCCGCCTGATGCTGGGCGTGCCGATCAAGGACGTGACCGGCGGCTACCGGGCCTTCCGCAAGGAGACCCTGCTCGGCCTGGGCATGGACGAGGTGGCCTCGGCCGGCTACTGCTTCCAGGTCGACCTGGCGTTCCGCTCGGTGCGCAGCGGGTTCAAGGTCGCCGAGGTGCCGATCACCTTCGTCGAGCGCGAGCACGGCGCCTCCAAGATGAGCCGCAACATCGTGTTCGAGGCGCTGTGGCGGGTCACCGTCTGGGGCGTCCAGGCCCGCCTGGGCATGCTCGGCAAGAACAAGGGCAAGTAAGGGCACGTCACGGCGTTTCAGCGGCGGAGCGGCCGGTCCCCGAT